>DAOUKN010000107.1:0-2856 GCA_034421255.1 Chloroflexota bacterium
ATCGAGTACCACCACACCATGCTGCACGCCCAGGGGCCGGAGATGGGCACGCCGTTTCCGATGCACCAGGACTATCCGTTCTACGCCCACGAGGGGCCCGGCTACATCGACGCGCTGCTCCACATCGACGACGCCACGGTGGCCAACGGCTGCTTGAAGTTCCTCCCCGGCAGCCACAAGCTCGGGCCGCTGCCGCACATCGGACGCGTGGACTCCAAAGACACCCGTCCGCACCTGCCGGTGGACGAATACCGGCTGGCGGACGCCGTGCCGGTGCCCGCCAACGCCGGCGACGTGGTGTTCATGAGCTATCTGACGATTCACGGCTCGGATCCGAACCGCACCGATCGGTGGCGGCGCTTGGTTCGCACGGGCTACCGCGATCCGCAGAACGTCCAAACCGGCGGGCACAATACCGGCGTCAACGGCCTGATCGTGCGCGGGCAAAAGCGGAATTTGGCGTTCGCGTAGCGGTCAGTCCGTTTCAGGCTGCTCCTAGTCGGGGTCGTCGGGCGCTTGTGATGTCTCAAACTGAGGGTTGATCGACCGTCCGATGCGCTTCAACTGAGCGACCACGGCGTCAAGAACAGCGTCGTACTCGACGCCTACGGGCAGACGAATCTCAACGTAGTTCTTATCGCTCGGCAATCCGAGCGATCGGCGCGCTGCTTCAAAGCCAACGGTTGGGCTTCTGCCGGCGGCCTTCCCAGCGCTTCTGTTGAGCTGCAGCCAAAGCGGTGTATCGCCGTCCCGTGCCCAGCGCTTGAAGTCGATTCCAAACCACACGTGGGCGCCGTATAGCAGGAAGAAATGTCCGTAGAAGTACCTGCCCGCTGAGCCGCCCCCGTCGTTCGTGATCCACCTGGCATCACGCCCAAGGGCAATCGCGTTGTCCACCAGACGCGGCAAGCGAAGCAGGCGGCGCGGAGTCTGCGGTCCGAGCTCTTCCGATCGAATCGGCAGGAAGGCTTCCTCGTCCATCCGAGCGGTCAGCCCCAGCAGCTGGCGAATGTCCGATTCCACGCCCGACTCGCCGGCTTCGCCCGCCCGCGCGGCCATTCGGCCGAGCAGCGCCGCCCAACTGGTGAGCATCAGTCGGCAGTCGCTGCCGACGACGGCGGCGCTCTGCTGATCCGGCGATTCCGACAAGTCGAACTTGTCCCGCGCCCGCCGCCGCACTTCAGCCCACAGCGTTTCGAGCCTGGCCGCCGGGGCGACGAACAGCAGCGCCGACGGACCGGTCGCATCGGCTTGGATCAATCGCTTGAGGTACGCATTTGGCTGTCCAGGCTGGAGACCAGCCCAGAATTTCACCTCGATGAGCATGCGCTCCCCGCCGTGCTCATCAAAGCCAGCGAGGTCCGGGCGACCCCCCTTTTCGCCGCTGACCTCAGTCTGCACCCGTGCGATGGCACCGATGTCAGAGCCGCCGGACCGGAGCACATCCCGCAGGGCGCCTCTGCACGCCGCCGACTGGGACAAGATGTATCCGAGGGCCTCGATCGCGGTGTTCTCGGTGCTGGGAGTAACCCGAGGAACGAGGTATGCGAGCAGTGTCGAGTCGGCGGCCATGGCTAGCGCCCTCCTACAAGCTCAAAGGTTTCCTACTCGACCGTCGCGCTCCCAAACACCTCGATCAGCTTGTCCCGCACCTTGTCGACGACGTCGGGTTCCGGGTGCGGGTAGGCGTGACCCAGCAGGTTGTTGGGATAGAGCCCTTGCAGGTGAATCGCCGCCTTGATCGACGCCAGCCAGTTCTGGCTCGCGGCCCAATGGAGCCACGGATCCTCGTATTTGAAGATGAACTCCCAAGCCTCGCCGGTTCGTCCCGCCGCCACGTGGTCGTAGAACTCGTTGGCCAGGCGCGGTCGAAGCGGCGCGATTGGGCACAGGTAGGCGGGCGAGCCAAGCGGGTACCCGAACATGAAGTTGCGCATCTGCCCGCCGCTGATGACGCCAAAGTCCTCATCCGCGGTGCCGCGCATCAGCTCGTAGTAGTCGTAGAACGGATGCCCGTCGTTCTTGATGCCGATCATGTTGGGCCGCGAGGCCAGCTCGATGGCCCCGTCGAGCGGGAAGTTGGGGCCGGACAGCAGCAGCAGCGGCACGTCGGCGGCGTCCTGCACCAGGTCGAAGTAGCGCACCACGACCTCGCGGCTGAGCGTGAGCCAGCTGCTGAACTGGAGCTTGACGGCGTCGGCGCCCACCCGGTCGGCGTGGACCAGGAACTCGCGCGTGACGGACGGCTTCCACAGTCCCGACGAGGCAATGAACACCGCGCGTCCGTTGTTGGCCTCGGCCACCACGGCGGTGAGTCGCCAAATCTCGTCGTCGCTGAGGCTGGCGAACTCGCTGCTGCCGGCCGTGAGCATGAGGATTGGCGTGCCCTCGTCCGCCAGCCAATCCACGTAGCGCGCAATCGACGGGTAGTCCGGGGTGCCGTCGACGTTGAAGCACAAGTTGATTGGAACGACCGGGCCCTTCATCCGCGCGAGCACGTCCTGTCCGCGACTCATGCCTGCCCCCGATAACCTTGACGCGACATCCGGCGCGCAGTGTGACACCGGCATGCCGCCCGGACCAATGACCTCAGGTGCGCGCGGAGCGTCCCGCGGCTTCGAACTCGGATCTCGGCCACTCGCGCAGCACATTTCCTAACAGCACGTAGAGCATGGCCGTCAGCACCACGACTGCCATGAGAATCACGCTCTGCGCGTAGGCCAGGCGCACGACTTCGGGGGCGGCGGCGGCCTCGACGCCGTAGACGAGCCGGGTCACGGCGATAAGAATCGTGTAGAGAATCACCAGGTGCGCCGAATCGCCGTGCCGCATGGCGAAGGCCACCGCAAACTGCGC
>DAOUKN010000108.1:0-2655 GCA_034421255.1 Chloroflexota bacterium
GATTCCGGAACACGGTGGCCATGATGAATCCCGCGGTGCTGGGCGGCGTGCGCCGCGCGCTGAAGGACTTCGGCCCCGACGTGGTGCATGCGCACAACGTGCACCAGCACCTGTCGTTCGCGTCGCTGGAAGCGGCGGCGGCCACGGGCGCCCCTGTGGCCTACACCGCGCACGACTTCCTGCTGTTCTGCTGCATCAAGTTCATCTGCAGCGGGGGGCGGGTCGACTTTCGCCAGCGGTGGTTCAACTGCGCCAAGTGCCAGCGATTTCGCTGGAACCCGGCGCGCAACACCGCCATCAACCGTCAGATGACGTCGCACGTGGCTCACATCTTCGTCATCAGCCGGGCCTTGCAGACCGCGTTGCGAGCCAACGGCTACGGCGGGGCCGAGGTGATGCACAACGGCGTCGACGCCGGGTGGTGGGCGCAGGGCGACGGAACGCGGTTTCGGGCGAAGCTTGGCCTGGACGACGCGCCCGTGGCGCTGCTGGCCGCACGCGTGAGCCGCAAAAAGGGGGCCGAAGCCGCGCTTCACGCCCTGGCCAAGGCGCGCAATCCCGAGGCGCGGCTGGTCATCGCCGGGGACAACCCGCGCTACGCGCCCAAGCTGCGCCAGATGGCGCAGGAGTTGGGCGTGGCCGACCGGCTGGTTCTGCCGGGATGGCTGAATGCCGACGCGCTGCGCGACGCCTACCACGCCGCCGACGTCACGCTGGCGCCGTCCACCTATCCGGACCCGTTCAACCTGACGCTGATCGAGTCCATGGCCGCCGGCACGCCGGTGATCGCGTCGACGCTCGGCGCGGGACCGGAAATCGTCCCCGACGGCGAGACGGGATTCGCGGTGCATCCCGACGACACCATGGGCCTGGCCGACCGGCTTTCGCTCATCGTCGAGGACCCGGCGTTCGCCCGCGAGCTCGGCGAGGCCGGCCGGCAGCGCGTGGCGCAATGGTTCACGCTGGACCGGCAGGTGGAGCGGACGCTGGCGCGCTACGAGGCGCTGATCGCCGCGGCATGACGGCCCCGCGCCGGATCTGCCACGTCATCTCATCGCTCGCCGTGGGCGGCGCGCAGCGTCATCTCTTGCAGCTGCTTGCGGAGTCCGGCGGCGGCGTGGAGCAGGACGTGATCTACTTCCGCGACCACGACCTGCGTGCGGACGCCGAACGCCTGGCCGAGCGGGTGCGCCACGTGCCCATGGCCGGCGCATGGGGGTGGACGCGGCTGCCCCAACTGACCGCCGCCATCGTCCGCGGACGCTACGACGTGGTGCACACGCATCTGCTGCGCGCCGACATGTACGGCGCGCTGGCGGCTCGACTGGCCCGAGTCCCCGGACTGGTGGCGACCAAGCACAACCTGGAAGCTCGGCTCGAGCATCCAGTCTGGCGCCGGCTCCATCGGCGCACCGCGCGCTTGCCGCACGTCACCATCGGCATCTCGGACGCGGTGCGCGAGTGGGCCGTGACCACGGGCGGCGCGCCGGCGGCCAGGACCCGGGTGGTGCTCTACGGCATCGACGCGGCGCCGTTCGCGGACCTGAATCGAGCGCGCGCGCGCGCCGAGCTTGGCATCGATCCGGACGCCCGCGTGGTGCTGTGCCCGGCGCGGCTCGATCCGCAGAAGAACCATGGCATGTTGCTGCGCGCCTTCGAGCGCGTGCACCGGCAGCTGCCCCAAAGCGTGCTGCTGCTGGCGGGCGGACGACAGCTCGGGTCCGAGGTCTACGAGCGCGATCTCCAGGCCCTCGCCGATCTCATTGAGGTTGACGGCGCGGTGCGCTGGCTGGGGGTGCGAAGCGACATGCCCCGCCTGCTGGCCGCGTGCGACATCGTGGCGCTGGCTTCGGATTGGGAAGGGTTCGGCCTCGCGCTCCTGGAGGCAATGGCCGCCGCGCGCCCGGTCGTGGCGACGGCCGTGGGAGGCGTGCCCGAGGTCGTGAGCGACGGCGAGACCGGCCTCCTGGTCCCGGCGGGCGACATGTTTGGATTCGCGGACGCGCTGGCGCGCCTGCTCCGAGACGACGCCGACCGCGAACGCATGGGCGCGGCGGCGGCGCGGCGCGCTCGCGAGACGTTCGCCCTGGGCCGCATGCGGGCCGCGACGCAGGCCATATACGACGAGGCGCTCAGTGCACGCGTCTGAAATGGCTGAGCGCGTCGCGCCGATATACTTCCGAGCAGGCGCGCGTGGGGCGCGCCCCTTTGACGTGAAGACGCCTGATGTCCAGTAACCGCCCAACCAGCCTCGTGACGGGAGCCTGCGGCTTCATCGGCTCCCACCTCGCCGAGCGCCTGCTCACCGAGGGGCATCACGTGATCGGCCTGGACGGGTTCACCGACTCCTACGACATCCGTCAGAAGCGGGACAACGAGCGCCGGCTGCTGGCGCATCCCGAATACGAGACGGTCGAGGGCCACCTCATGGACCTGGACCTGCGGCCGCTGACCGACCGGGCGCAGTTCATCTTCCACCTCGCGGCGCGCGCCGGCGTGCGCGAGGGGTGGACCGCGTTCAACTACGGCCGCTACATGCGCGACAACTGCCTCTCGACGCAACGGCTGGCGGAGGCGGCCCTGGCATCCGGCGTCGAGCTCTTCAGCTTCGCGTCGACGTCTTCGATCTACGGGTTCAACCCGAAGCTGCCGACG
>DAOUKN010000109.1:0-8121 GCA_034421255.1 Chloroflexota bacterium
GCCCGTGGAGGTGAAGACGTAGTCCAGGGGCGCCGAGCGACATGAGAGTGGCACGGATTGGGGTTGTGGGCACGGGGTGGTGGGCCACCGAGGCGCACATTCCGGGGCTGATCGAGCATCCGCAGGCCGAAGTCGCGGCGCTTTGCGACCTGGATGTGGAGCGCGCGACGCGGGCGGCCGAGCACTACGGCGTGGACGCGGTATACGACGACCTCGACCGCATGCTGGCGCGGGAGTCGCTGGACGGCCTGGTCGTCGCCAGCAGCAACGCCTCCCACTTCGAGCTGGCGCGCCGGGCCATCGACGCGGGACTGCACCTGCTGATCGAGAAACCGATGACCGAGACCGCGCCCGAGGGTCGGGTGCTGCTGGCGGCGGCCGAGCGCGCCGGCACCGAGATCGTGGTCGGTCACACGTTTCACTACACCCGGCTGGCGCGCCGCGCCCGAGAGTTGATCACCGACGGCGCGATCGGCGGGATCGAGCTGGTCCACAGCCTGTTCGCCTCGTCGGCCATCCAGCAGGTGCGACATCCAGATGCGTTAGAAGGGGTCTGGAGCTTTCCGGTGCACGGGCCGACGCCGCAGAATTTCAGCGCCTACGGTCAGGGGCAGAACCAACTTACGCACTCGGCGGCGCTTGCGGCGTTCGTGATCGACGACGGACCGGAGTCCGTCCATGCCTTCATGGACAACGCCGACGTGTCGGTTGACGCGGTGGACGCGCTCAGCGTGCGCTTCACCGGCGGCGCGCTGGGCACGCTGGCCAGCGTCGGGACGAAGCCGGGCGATGACACCCCGCACAACGAGCTGCGGATCTTTGGCTCGGACGGCTGGATGGAAATCGACATGGAGCGGGCGACGCAGTTGACGCTGCATCGCTATGACGGGGATGGCGAGCAGATGCGCGAGGAGGGTGTCTCGCTGCACTACCCGCTGCGAGCGCCATCGCAGAACCTGGCCGACGTGGTGCTGGGACGGGCGCCGAACCTCTCGCCGGGCTCGATTGCGCAATGGTCGGTGGAGATCGTCGACGCGGCCTATCGCTCAGCGACCAGCGGCGCGCTGGTGACCATCGCCGATCTCTATGGTGACGCATAGCCTCCGGGTTCAGTCCCGGCCTGCGATTCCAAACACTTCCTTTCGGTCATGCCGAATGCTTCCTTCCTGTCATTCCGAGCCGCAGGCGAGGAATCCAAGGGGCGGGGAACACCCACAACGTCCTTAGATTTCTCACTGCGTTCGAAATGACAGACGGGGTGATGTGGGCGTGGTGGGGGCGAATCCGCGCGGCGCGACCTGGCTGGAAACTGCGGCGAGACTAGCCCTCGATGAACGTGGACTGCGGGTAGAAATCGCGCCAGGCCCAGTCGAATGACGAGGTCCATGGCACCGGGCTGAGGGCTTGGCCCGTGAGCGGACCGCTCAGCGCCAGGCCGTTTGCGGCGCTCCAAAGCGATCCCGTCTCGCGGTCGCGCAGGCTGCCGTCGCCCGCCGGCTCGAAATCCAGCGCGCGGTTCGCCACTCGCCGCAGATAGGCGCGCACGGTGCCGGTGGCCGCATCGACCCAGACCAACACGGGCTCATTGCCGACCGTCAGCTGCACCAGGCCGGCGGCCCGCGCGTGGCTAAAGTCGACGGCCGCGGCCGCGTCCCCCAGGGCCAGTCCGATCACCCAGTTCTCGCGCGGCGTCGCCAGGACGAGACGCGGTCCGCTGAGGCCGTTGGACAGCACCAGGGCGTCGGGGTGTCGCGCGCGGAACCCCGCCCAAGTATCCAGCGTCGAGGGGATTTGGGTCAGCGCCGCGCCTCGCAACTCCCCGACCAGGGCTCGGCCAATCGGCTGGCTCCAGATGCTGCCCGTGGTGTGGTCGAACCAGGTCATGGCCGTCTTGTAGAGCGCGCCCTGGTTGCCGAAGACGAGCGTCTGGCTCTCGAACCGCCGGTCGTGCACGAGACCGGTGTAGCAGAGCGGTCACCAGGTGACGAGCACCGGCGTGCCGCCGACGACGTCGTTGACCATCTCGCGGCGGTTGAGCGTGGTGACGGGGTAGGCGCGCGCTTCGTCGTTGATAACCAGCCCGATGACCAACTCGTCGGCCTGGAGCGGCGCCTCGGCGGCGGCCACGAATTGCGGCGTGTAGATGGGTGGAATGGCGTCGCGACTGAGTCGCTGGTCGTAGGCCGAGTCGAACATCATCCGCTCGTGCGGATTGGGCAGGTCCGCGGGCGGCCGCGCCACCGCAGGTGCTTCCGCGGAGCTGCGTATCGCCCAAACCAGCGCGAGTGCCCCCAGGACGACGAGGGCCGTCCCGACCGCAAGCGATCCGGCGATTCCTAGGCGGCGCCGCATGCCAATTCAGACCAATGCCCGCCGGCGTTCATGCGCCCGGCGGGCGGACCCGGACTCAGCGCAGCGCGACGTGCAGCGCCTGCGCGATGTCGTCCACCGGAATGAAGGTGATGTCGTCGTGGATCCGGGGCGGCAAATCGTCCAGATCGCGCTCGTTGCCGCGCGGCAGCAGGACCCGGCGCACGCCGGCCCGATGGGCCGCCAGCATCTTGGCGGCCACGCCGCTGGTGGGCTCGACGCGACCGTTCACCGAGAGGCTGCCGGTCGCGGCGAGTTCGGGGTCGACCGGGCGATCACGTCCGAGGGACACAATGGCGATGGAGACGGCGAGGCCGATCGAGCCGGAGTCACCGGCGAGCCGGCTGGCCGGAACGTGCACTTGCATGTCGAATTCCTGCATGAATCGCGCCGACACGTCGAGGTCCGACAGGCGCGAGCGGATGGCCGCCGTCACGACGGCCAACTCCGCCGAGACGTTGGCGCCGTTCGAGTCCAGCATCGAGATTCGACCCAGACCCGGAACCAACGCATGGCCGAGTCCCGGCATCAGCACGGCCATCACGTCCCCATGCCGCCCGCCGCGCTCGTCAACCACCAGCGCGGCGGTCTGACCGCGGCGCTGCGCGCGGCGGTCGGGGCGCTCGGGGACGGGCGGCCGGCCAGCAAGATCGAAGAGATCCTCGCTGGCAACGACGCCCTGGTCGCCGCCGCGCAGCGTGCCCGCGACCAATGACCGGCGAACGACACGCCGCAGAAGCTCGTCGAAGTGTGCGACGCCGGCCTCGTCGGTGTAGCTGCGGATGAGCACCAGAATGGCGTTGCCGTCAAACGTCAGGGCGTCGGGCGCCAATCCATGGTCGGCCAGCGCAGCGGGGATCAGGGTCTGCCGGGCCAACTGGGCTTTCTGATCGATCAGGAATCCAGGAAATTCCGCGCAATCGAGTCTCGATAAGTCGTCCGTCGCGAGCGATTGGGTCCAGCGGCAGGTGACGACCAGGAGCAGGCGCGACAGGTCGAACGAAACGCCGAAGAATGGATCGACGACGTTGGCGCGGCGATGGGGATCGGTCAGCCGCGCCAGGAGCGTGCTGGCCTGGGCGCCCCAACGCTCGGCCGCGCGATCAATCCCTGCCAGCACCACCACGGCGTCCGCGGACTGCGCCCGCTCGACGGCGCCCATGAGCGCGCCCGGCTGGCCGTCGCGCCGCCAGACTTCCTCGGCCGTGGCGAGTTGCGCCAGGTCGATGACCTCGCATGGTCGGTCCAGGGCGCGCGCCATGGATCGCGCGACGGCGGTCTTGCCCACCCCGTTGGGTCCGTGCAGGCAGAGGAGACGCAGCGGAGCGTGCGAAGTTCGAGCAGCGGAAGCTCGGGCGTCGTGAGCGGTCACATGCTCGACGACGGCGGCCACGGCCTGGGGCGGCGCCAAGTGCTCGGACTCCAGGACGTTTTGCACCGGGGCGGTCGCGAGGGGGCGTGCCTGCCCAGGCGTCCATGGCAGACCGATGGCGCGCGCGACGCTCGTGGGATTCGCCCTGGAATCGTCCAGGCGCGCAGACAGGGCTTGGGCCGCCTCGTCCGGCAGATCGGTTTCGGCGAGGCGGGTCCGCAGGTCGGCTGAATCCACCGTGATCTCCACCCCGGCGACACGCGCGCATGAATCATAGCCGGGTCCGACGGCTGGCCGTCGGTGAGAAACGCTGCAAGCGAAGCAAGAGCGGCCGAAATAGGCGACGAATCCGCTGCCGAGCGCCGTGGGGATTGACTCACGGCGGGCGCGGCGCGAAGATCGCAACAAGAGGCAAGTGGTTTCCCGGCGATGAGGTTTAGCGTGGCTGCAGCACAGATGCCCTCCAACGAAGTCGACGTCCACGAGGCCAAGAAGCTGGTCGAGCAGGACGAGGTCCGGGTGATTGACGTTCGGACGCAGTTTCCGTTTCCGGCGATGCCCGGGGCGGAGTACGTGCCGCTCGAAGACATCCTGGCGCGTCCCACCGAGGCAATTCCGACCGACAAGCCCATCCTGTTCATCTGCAATGTGGGCCAGACCAGCGGCGTGGCCACGCAGATGGCGACGGCCCTGGGCTTGAACCAGGCCTACAACATGCAGGGCGGCATGGAGGCGTGGGAAGCGGCGGGCTATGACACCGAAGAGCCGCCGGCCGGCCATTAGCGGTCGCCCGGCACGATTGACATCTAGGGAACGAGGGTAAGCGCGTGTTCAACGTCGAGCAGGTTCAGCGATACAGCCGGCACATGCTGCTGCCGGAAGTCGGCGTCGCCGGTCAGCGCAAGCTCTTGGACGCCAGCGTGGTGGCCATCGGAGCTGGCGGGCTGGGTTCGCCGGTGCTCTACTACCTGGCTGCGGCCGGCGTGGGCAGGCTCGGCGTCGTGGACTTCGACGTCGTCGACCGCTCCAACCTCCAGCGGCAGATCCTGCACCGCGAGGACCGCGTGGGTCTGCCCAAGACCGGGTCGGCCGCCGAGACGCTCACCGGGCTCAACTCGGACGTGGAGGTGATCGAGCACAACGAGCCGCTGACCTCCGAGAACGCGATGGAGATTCTGGGCGACTACGACGTGATCGTGAACGGCTGCGACAACTTCCCCACGCGCTATCTCGTCAACGACGCCGCCTACATGCTGGGCAAGCCGATCGTCGATGGCAGCGTGCTGCGGTTCGAGGGCATGTCGACAATCTTCGTACCCGGCGAAGGCTGCTATCGCTGCCTCTATCCCACGCCGCCGCCGCCGGAGATGGCGCCGAGCTGCTCTGAGGCCGGCGTGCTGGGCGTGCTGCCGGGTTTGGTCGGCCTGATCCAGGCGACGGAGACGATCAAGGTGATCCTGGGCACGGGCGACACGCTGGCCGGCCGCCTGCTGCTGTTTGACGCGCTGGCCATGGAGTTCCGCGAGCTGAAGCTCCGGCGGGACCCCGACTGCCCGCTGTGCGGAGACTCCCCCACGGTCACCGAGCTGATCGACTACGAGGAGTTCTGCGGTTTCGCCGGCGGCGACCGCGCCTCGCAGCCGGTCGCGACGGGCGTCGCGGGGTAGGAGTGCAGTCCCATGCTGCACGCAGCATGGGCCACCGGAATCCGTCATTCCGGCGGAGGCCGGAATCCACTCCGGACCCGCCACGCTTGGGGGCAGGTTTCCCGCAGGGCTAGCATCGACAGTTGCCTCAAGACTGGATGCATCTGATGACTTTGCCCGACGCCTCACCGCCTAGCACGACCATCGACCGCGGCATCTACGTGATGCCGCAATTCGTCACGTTCGAGGTGTCGGACATGGACGCGGCGCGGCGCTGGTATGTCAACGGGCTTGGGTTCGTGGAGCTGGCGGTGATGCCCGGTCCCTCCGGCGATCCGGTGCTGGTGCACCTGCGGCGGTTTCGTTATCAGGACATCCTGCTGGCGCCGGGACGCGATCCCCACGATGCGGCGTCAGGCGTGCGAGTCTCATTCGCCGCCGGCGACGAGGACCTGGACGCGCGGGCGGTCATTGCTGCCCGCGAGCGGGGCGGCACGGTCGAAGGGCCCACGCGCACGCCCTGGAATACCCGCGATCTGCACTTTCGCGACGCCGACGGCCATCTGGTGGTGTTTACGCAGCCAGACCTGGACGCGAACATGGACTCGGAGTTCGCGCGGAGGGTTCGGGATTCGGTGCAAACGACCGACACGGTTGGCTGAAGAGTCCGTTCGCCCCCGTATCAAGTACGGGGCAGGCTCTGAGCGAAGTCGAAGGGCGTGGTTCGACAGAGCCTGTCCTGAGCCAGTCGAAGGACTCACCACGAACGACGGCGGCTCACCGCGAGAGGCAGCCGCTATACGTGATAGATGTAGAGGTCGCGGTCGGTGAGCGGCAGGTCCACCCAGGCTCCGCCCTGGCGATGGCTTTCGGCAATGGCGAAGCAGGCCTCGGTGACGTGGTGCGCCTGCTCGATGTGATTCAGCATCGGGCGTCCCGTCTCATGGGCCTCGACGAGGTCCTCCAGGCACGCGACCACCGAGCTTGATTTCTTGACCTCCGGCAGCGTCTCCGCGTGCCACTCGCGATGGCGCGACGAGTCGGTGGGCTGGTTGACACGCAGAGCCAAACCCTCGGCGTTGTTGAGCGTGCGCACGACGCCCTCCGTCCCAACGACCTCGAACTCGTGCTGGCCGGCGGGGATGCACCACGCCTCAACCCCGGTCTCGAACTCCAGGTGATACGTCGCCATCGGATCGTCGTCGAGCCGGCCGTCCACGATCTCGAGATCGCGGGGATGAAGCTCGCCGCGCACACGCGTGATGCGGGGATCGCCGAGCAGATAGGACAGACCGTCAACGCTGTGGATGTGACCGTGGAGCAGACTCCGTGCGGGGTATTGGATCGCAGCCTTGGGCTCGCCGATGCGGCCCTGAACAATCAGGTCGCGCGCCGCGCCGAAGGTCTTGGAGAACCGATTCAGCACGCCCGAGTTGAAGACTGTCCCGTGCGCCTGGCAGGCCGCCAGCACGTCGTCGGCCTCGCGGGGCGAGCAGGCGATGGCCTTTTCGAGGTACATCATGGGCACGCCCGCATTCGCCACGCGCACGGCCAATTCCGAGTGCACGTCGGCCCGGGTGCAGATGGCGACGAGGTCGGGTTGCTCCTTGGCGATCATCTCGTCGAGGTCTTCGTAAACCGCGGGCACGCCCCAGCGTTCGCTGAAGTCGGCGCGCTTCTCGGGCAACAGGTCGCACCCGGCCACCAGGTCGAGTTGTTCGACGGCCTGGCAGGCCCCCGGCAACCCGTAAGGCAGCATGAAGTCGCGCGACGGCGGGATCTCGTCGTCGATGGTGTTGCCCATGCGGCCCAGGCCGAGGATGGCGGCGCGGTAGGTCTTCATGTCGGTCTCCTGTTGGCGGAAGCGTGCTCGCTGCCCGGCATGGTGCCAGTCTCAGCCTGACGGTGCGCGGTCCAGTGACCGGATGAACTCCGCGGTGACCGCGGACGCCGCCGCGAGATGACCGGCGGTCGTGTGGCCGGACCTCTTTCGCGGGACGAACGAGTGATCGCCGTCCGCGAGCCAGTGGACCCGGATGGCGTCCGAGAGGTCGTAGCCGTCGACCTCGGCCGTGGAACCGAAGGCGTCGCGCTCACCCTGCACGATGAGCGTCGGCGTGCGCAGCGCAGCCAGGTGCCCGGTGCGGAGCCTCTCCGGCTTGCCGGGCGGGTGAAACGGATAGCCGAGGCACACGAGACCCCGCGCGTCCACCGCGTCGGCGATGAGGCTGGCCATGCGGCCGCCCATGGAGCGCCCGCCGATCACCAGGCTTTCGGCGCCGCCCAGGGCGTCGATGACCTCGTGCCAGGTTTCCAGGAGCGCGGCTTGCCGATCGGGCGGCCGGCGGCGTCCGCCGGTGCGGCGCTGGCGCATGTACGGGAACTCGAAGCGAACGACGCGTATACCGGCGGCGGCAACTCCGGTGGCGATGGCCTCCATGGTCGGGCTGTCCATGGGCGACCCGGCGCCGTGGGCCAGCACGAAGCGGTCCGGAGCGTCGGGCGGGCCGTTGACGAGCAACTCCGACTTGCTCACATGAGATCAGATCAGGCGGATGTCGGCCGCCGTCAGGGCATCCCGGAATTCGTTCAGCGGTAGCCGGCCGTCCGTCATGACGATCGACGATGGGATCGGTGTGTGGCCGCCGGAACCGACGCTCAGGTGCAGCGGTCCTTGCCGCGAAGGGGTGTCACCGCCGCGGGCGCGGGTCTCGGGAAAGCCCCAGAGGTTCA
>DAOUKN010000110.1:0-11571 GCA_034421255.1 Chloroflexota bacterium
CGCGCGGCCGCGTCCAGAATGGTGGTGACATCGCCGCTGCCGAGGTCCGCCAGGGAAAGCAGGTCGCGTCCCTGGAGCCCGCGAACGGCGGGCGCGCCGCTAGTAGATGGCACCGAAGTCCACGTCGGTGTAATAGCTGGCGAGAATCTGCTCGCCATTGGCGCCGGTCGCCGCCATGGCGTTCGCGCTGCGCAACGGCAGCCCGATTCCGTGTCCCAAGAGCGTCTGCCCCACACTGTAGGGATCGGGCACGCCGACGGCCCAAGGCTTGAAGGCGCCGCCCCAGGTTTCATGCCAACTCCGCGTATGCCCGTCCGCGCGAGAGAAATAGACCGCCATGATCGTCTCGCTGTCGTAGGTCATGACTTCTCCGCGAGTATCGGCCACCGCCTCGCGCAGACGGGTTCCGGAAAACTCGCGCGCCATGCCGTGATAGACCTGATGTCGGGTGTACATGGTAGGCGTGTGACGGGTGGATCCGGCTGCATCGAATACCAGGTTGCTAGCCCGGCGCTCGGCGCGAGTCGCCATGGCGTAGCTGCGAAAGGCGATGGCGGAAGCCCGCAGGGCCTCCCAGGGAATGTGGTCACCCTGCTCGGCGATTCCCGACAGGTAGTCCTCCAGCGGGAGGATGTTGACCAGCCAGGCGGACGCATGGCGCGGCAGCCACACAAACTCAAATGACCCCCGGTAGGTCGTCCATGGGGCCGCCTCCATCAGGCGCAGCATCGAGCCATCAAGCGGGAAGATCTTGACTCGACCGACGGTGGTCTCGCGCTCATCGCCCGGCAGCTGAAGCACTTGCTGCTCGCCCGGGATGTCGCGACTAACGACCACTGATTCACCGCCGTCAAGCTCCGCCATCTCGTTCCCACCCTCGTCGACGATTCGGAGTCCATTGGTGGAGGTGATGGTGGCGGTGGTGACTCCCGGGTTGTCAGCGCTGATGTCCAGCAGACCGATGCGCATCTCCGGCTCAGCCAGTCGCGCGGGCGTCTCCACCACGGGCGCCGCCACGCCCTTGGCCGAGAACCACTCGCCTTGCTGCTGTAAGTCGGGCTGCAGGCGGAATTGTCCCGGTTCGGCGGGCAGCGAAATCAACGTCTCCAACTCAACGCTCTCACCGGCTGCGACATCGTTCGGCAATGAAATCAATGCGGGAGGCTCGCGGTGGCGCGGCGGATGGCGATCGGCCCACCGAAACCCCAGCGTCACCGCCTCGTCGCCGCTGGATGCCCAGGTGTCGGCGCCGGAATTGGTAATGGTCAGCCGAATTGGGGTGGATCCCCCGGGCACCGTTGCTGGCGGGGCGTTGACGTCATAGGCCGCGGACAGGCCGTCTTGCGCCTGGGTCAGCCATGTGCGGCCCAAATCGGCAATCTGAATCTGCGGCGTGCGGTCCGCGTCGTAGGTGAGCTTGCCACGCTGAAACCACTGCGCGGTGATTCCGTCGTCGACCACCTCCTCGGAGATCGGATAGCCAAGCAGGTTGGCGCCTCCCCTGTCGCGCCAATACCTGAGAAAACCCAGCCGGAGCGACTGCCGCGTCTCCGGCACGTAAGTGATCTGACTGCTATCGCGGAACGGCTGCGCCTGCCCGAAATAGCGATCACCCGAAACCTTGACCCCGAACAGCGCCGGCTGCACTTCGTAGTCGGTGCCGCTGTTCTCAGGCCAGTGTTCGAGTAGAAAGTTCTCGAAGAGCTGCACCTGCCGGCCGTCCAGCTCGTAGCGCTCGGTCAGGGGCGCGCCGAAGACGTTGGCGCCGCCCATGCGGTCGTAGAACCCCTGGAACAGCGAATCGACGGCGATTGCCGCCTGCTGGGCCAACACCGTCGCGCTCCACGGTGCAACGCCCGCCGCTGCGGCCGTTACTGCCGTATACAGCACGGCCCGACGAGACAGACGCATCCGAGAGATAGATCGAGTGCTGCTCATGGAGTGGGGAGCACATCACGTGGCCGCGCATGCAGCGCTGGCGTGCAAATTGTGACGCGTGATGGACAATTGGAATGTATCACAGCAGGCCGTCGGCGGGGTCGGTGCTCGTGGGAAACGTTGCGTCGAGATCGGCCGTTGCGCGATGCCGAAATGACCGGAGGCTACGACCGATGAGCGCGTCGAGCGCTCCGGCGACCCTATCCTGAATGGCGATGACTACACCCACGCCTGACCGCATTTACCTGGACCACGCGGCCACCACGCCGCTCGATCCGGCCGTCCGGCGGGCCATGGTCGAGGTGCTCGACGGTCCCTTTGGCAATCCGTCGAGCGTGCACGCGACCGGCCGCCTTGCCCGCGCCGAGCTTGACCGCGCGCGTCGGCAGGTGGCGGAAGCCCTCGGGGCGCGGCCGCACGAGATCGTCTTTACCTCCGGCGGCACCGAGGCCAACAACCTGGCCATTGCCGGCGTGGCTCGCCGGAGCGACCGCGAGCACACCGCCGTGGCCGCCATCGAGCATCACGCCGTGCTCCGCGCGGCCTGGGCGCTGCGCGACCGCGGGTTTCCGATTTCCGAAATCCCGGTCGATGCCCACGGCCGGGTGACGCCGGACACGCTGTCGGCATACCTGCGGCCTGACACTGCGTTGGTCAGCGTCGCCCTGGCCAACAATGAGATCGGCACGGTGCAAGACATCCCGGCGCTTGCCGAAACAGCCCGCAAAGTCGGCGCGCTGTTTCATACCGATGCCGTACAGGCGGTGGGGCAACTCGACATAAATGTTGATCGATTGGGTGTCGATCTGCTATCACTGTCAGGCCACAAGATCTACGGACCTAAGGGCATCGGTGCGCTCTACGTGCGAGACGGCGTGGAGCTTGAGCCGCTGGCCTGGGGTGGGGCGCAAGAGTTGGGTCGTCGGGCAGGTACCGAGAACATTCCGGCAGCCGTGGGCCTGGCGCATGCGGTCGCCGCGGCCTGCGGGACGTGGCGCACCCGAAACGCATGTCTCACCGAGTTGTCGGGAGTGTTGATCGACGCCGTGCTGGCGAATGCGCCTCACGCACGCGTGACCGGGCATCCAACTCTTCGGCTGCCGTCCATTGCCAGCTTCGCGTTTGCCGACGTGGACGCAGAGCCCTTGCTGATCAATCTGGACCTGGACGGCATCGACGCCTCGTCGGGGGCGGCGTGCGAGGCGGGCTCGGTGGAACCATCCCACGTCATCGAGGCGCTCGGGCTGCCGTCCGCCTACCGCCGGGGACCGCTGCGGCTCAGTCTTGGCCGGGATACGACCCGGGCCCAGGTGCTGCGGGCCGCGGAAGCGATCGCCCGACACGCGAACCGCCTGCACGCCCCGCCTCAGCCGGCCCCGGCACACTTGGAAGCGCGCTAGCGTGGAGGTCTTTCTGCTCATCCCGCCGCACGTTTACCTGGGTCTCGTGCTGGCCACGATCGTCGCGTTTCTTTTCCACGCCTTTGTTGGACGCCGGCAGCGGTCGGGAATCTTGTACTGGCCGTTCGGCGTCGGCGGATTTGCCGCCGGCGCGCTCATGGCGGCGCCGCTGGGGGCGACGTATCTAATGATCGGCGGACTGCCGGTGCTTGCGGCGCTGCTCGGATGCATTCTCGGCGTGGCCATCGCGCACGTCCTGCTGTCGTAGCCCGCCGGAATCGTTGACCTAACATAATGGTCATGGTAGGTTCCGGCGAGGAGATTCCCACGGTCTGATGCTTGGACGCCTCGTCAGGTTTGCGCTTGGCGTGGCCGTTGGGTTCTTTCTCGGAGTGGCGCTGCGCTCGACCCAATCGCCGGGCGCGGCGGAAGATGCCTGACCGACCGCGGGGAGTGACGAGCAGGACACGAGCCCGAACCGGCTAGACAGCCGGGTCTGACGCGAACCTAAGGGACTGCTGGGGAGGCAATCTCCGGCGGTCTTTTGCTTTACCCCATGAATGAGGAGACTGCCTGAGTCATGCAGACCGACAAGATTCGCGAGATGTTTCTCGCGTACTTTGCGGACCGCGGGCATGTCGTGCTTCCAGGCTCGTCCCTGATTCCCACCGGCGATCCGAGCGTCCTGCTCACCAGCGCGGGCATGCAGCAGTTCAAGGCGTATTTCAGCGGCGAACGCCCCGCGCCCTATCCACGCGTGGCCACGGTGCAGAAGTCGTTCCGCACCACCGACATCGAGAAGGTCGGCGACCTGAGTCACCTGACGTTCTTCGAGATGATGGGCAATTTCAGCTTCAACGACTACTTCAAAGAGCAGGCGATCGCCTCCGCGCTCGACTTGGTGGTGGAAGTTGCCGGAATTGATCCGGCCCATGTCTGGGTGACGGTGTTCGAGGGTCGCGAGGGCGTGCCACGCGACGACGAATCGGCGGAGATCTGGACGGACCTCGGCCACCCGCGCGAGCGCATCGCCTTCGAAGGTGACGACAACTTTTGGGGACCTACCGGCGACAGCGGTCCTTGTGGGCCCACCACGGAGGTTTTCGTCAATCTTCGCCCGAACGAACCCGACGTCGGGCCGGTTGTGGCGCCGGATCGCTACCTGGAAATCTGGAACCTCGTCTTCAATCAGTACCTTCAGGACACCGAGGGCGCGCTCAACCCGCTCATGCCGGGCGTGGATAAGGGCGCCGGGCTCGAGCGGTGGGCCTGGGTGCTGCAGGGCACCGAATCGATCTACGACACCGACGTGTGGCAGCCGCTGCTGGGTCTCGCGAGTGCGCGCGCCGGTCGGGCCTACACACCCCATGACTCGGCCGGGCGCTCGATGCGCATCGTGGCGCAGCATCCGCGCGCGGCGGCGTTTCTCATTGCCGACGGGGTGATGCCCGGCAACGAGGGCCGGGGCTACGTGTTGCGGCGCAGTCTCCGCCATGCCGTGCGCCACGCGGATCTGCTGGGGATGGGCGACGACGCGCTCTCGCCGATCGCGGACCTGACGGTCGATATCTTTGGCGCGGCGTATCCGGAGCTCGAGCGACGGCGCACGTTCATCTGCGACGCGGTCCGCGATGAGGAAGCCCGCTTCCGCCGGACGCTCGTGACGGGCATGGCCCTGCTCGATGAGATGCTGACCGACATTCCGCGCGGCGGCATCCTGCCGGGAGCTCGCGCGTTTCTTCTCTACGACACCTACGGCTTTCCGCGTGACGTGACCGAGGAAGTGGCGGAATCGCGCGGCGTAGCCCTGGACGATGAGGGCTTCGAGGCCGCGCTCACCGAGCAGCGCGAGCGCAGCCGCGCGGCGCAGCGCGGCGATCGGACCGCGCGCCTTCCCGCCGGTTTCGGCGAGACGGTCTTCCTCGGGTACGGCGGGCAGGTTGCGGGCGAGGGCACCGTCGTTGGCATCGACGTCGACGGCACGCTGCAAGAGTCCGTGAGCGCGCCGGGCCGGGCCATGGTCGTGCTCGACCAAACGCCCTTTTACGCCGAGTCCGGCGGCCAGGTCGGCGACACCGGCGTCCTTCGCGGCGACGGCCTCCTGGCGCGCGTCCGCGATACGCAGGGTGCGCCCGAGGGGACCCACGTCCATCTCCTTGACATAACGGAAGGCGAGTTGCGGGTCGGCGATGTCGTTCGGGCGGAGGTCGATGGCTCGCGTCGGATCGACATCATGCGCAATCACTCGGCGACCCACCTCTTGCACGCCGCGCTCCGCCACACGCTGGGCGGGCACGTGCAGCAGGCGGGGTCGCTCGTGGCTCCCGATCGCCTGCGCTTCGACTTCACGCATCCGAATCCGGTGGATCGGGCGCAACTTCGTGCCATTCAGCAGTGGGTGAATAGCCGCGTGCTCGAGGACTTGCCGGTCGCCACCGAGTCGGCGGAGGTGCGGGAAGCGGTGGAACGCGGCGCCATGGCGCTCTTTGGCGAGAAATATGGCGAGGTCGTGCGGGTCGTGGCCATGGGCGATCAGTCGTTGGAGCTCTGCGGGGGCACGCATTGCACCACGACCAGCCAGATCGGCATGTTCGCCGTCGCCAGCGAGGGCGGCATAGCCGCGGGCGTGCGCCGCATCGAGGCCCTGACCGGGCACGGCGCCGCCGACTTCGTCGAACGTCAGCAGGACATGCTCGACGAGGTGGCCGAGGAAGCCGGCGTATCGCCGGGCGAATCGGCGGAGCGCATCCGTCGACTCAAGACCGAGCTCGCCCAGGCACGCCGCCAGGTCGCCGCGGCCGAACGCGCGGAGGCGCGACGCGCCGCGGCGGCGCTGCTGGCGGATCGCGAGCAAGTGGATGACCTCACGCTGGTTGCCGGACAGGTGAACGTGGCCAATCGTGACGCGCTGCGGCAGGTCACCGACTCGTTGCGCGACCAGATCGAGGAACCATGGGTCATTCTGCTGGCCACGAGCGTTGCGGCGAAGCCCGCCTTTGTGGCCGCCGCTTCGGCTCAGGCCGTGGCTGCGGGCGTGCATGCCGGTGATTTGGCTCGAACGGTCGCCAAGCTGACCGGCGGCGGCGGCGGCGGTCGGCCGGAGCTCGCAATGTCCGGTGGCCGGGACGCCGCGAAGATCGACGAGGCGCTAGACGCCGGGCGCAGCTATCTGGCCGCTATTCGGGCGCCATCTTGAGTACTCGCCACGGCCCCATGCTCGAGCGGCTGCCGCCGAGCCGACGGCGCCGCCCGCGGCGAGACGCGCGTGTGCGCCGCCGGACGCCGCGAATGCGCGAGCCCGTGTTCGAGCGCCTGGACGAGCTCGACGGCTCGCGACCGGTGCGCACCTATCGCCATTGGGAGCGAGACGATCATCTCCTGCGTTTGCTGGCGCCCGCGGCCGCAGCGGTGCTTGGCGTGGCTGCGGTTTGGATCGTCATGGCCTTTTGGATCTGGCCCTCGTCGACCGTCCTCGTCTCGCCGCTGGCCACGCAGGTGCCGATTACGCTTGACGTGCGCATCGATCCGGAGCTGTCCGAGGTCGACGCCGAGGCGCGCGCCATTCCCGGCACCATCGTCGCCGCCGTCAGCGACGGCTCCATGTCCATGCCCACGACCGGCAGGCGCCGGGAGCCCGTGGAGTTTGCTCGTGGGCGCATAACCTTGAGAAACCGCACCCGCGAAGCCGTGGTCGCTCCCCGCAACACTCGGGTTCGCACCCAGCCGGGCACCAGCTTCCTCACCGATGCCGAAGTGCTCGTGCCGCCAACGGTGGAAATCGTGGGTCAGACGGTGCCTGGCGAGGCGACCGTGAGCGTGACGGCTGAGAATCCCGGCACCGCGGGCAACGTGCGAGCGCTGGCGATTGTGGCCGTGGACGGGCCGGCGGCGGAGACGCTCGACGTGTTCAATTCGCAACCGATCACGGGAGCGGCGGAGCGGGAGATTGCGTTGGTGTCCCAGCGCGACATTGACGAGCTCGACCGAGTCCTGCTCGAACGCCTGCAAAGCGCGGCGGTGGAAGAGCTGCGAAGGGACCGGCCCGAGCAGCACACGCTCGTTGTATGGTCGCCGGAGGCTGGCAATCCCGAGGTGGTGCGGAAGGACTTCAGCGCTGACGTGGATCAGCTGGCGGCGGTGCTGCAGTTGGACCTGGAGGTCCGGGCGAGCGGGACGCTTTTCGCAAACGATGATTTGGAGCAGATTATTGTCGACGGCCTCGCGAGCGGTGGCGCGGATGTCGAATTCGACGAGATTCATGTCCTGCGAACCGAGATCCTCGACGAATCGTTTGGCCGGCTGCACATGCGCATCGAGGCGGTCGGCGAGTCGGTGGCGAAACTTGACACCGATGCCATTCGCGGCGCGTTGGCCGGCGCGAGCCTCGACGACGGGGCGGTGGCCCTGAATCGGCTCTCGCAGGTTGCCGCCTGGCGGGTGTCGCATGATCCACCCGACACGGAGAACTTTCCACGGTGGGGCTGGCGCATCGATGTCCAGGTCACGGAGCCGACGGCTATCCCGGCGGGCTGAGCCCGCCGAGCCACCGCCACCGCGCAATCAGCGCATCATTGGCCTTGACCTCGGGTCGCGCCGCATAGGCGTGGCCATCTCCGACGCGGCGGGCGGCTTCGTGGCCCATCGGCGCGTCATCGAGCGGCGGAACCTGGTGCGCGATCGAGCAGCCGTGGCGGCGATCACCGGCGACTATCCGAACGCTACGATTCTGGTCGGTCTGCCGTTATCGTTGGATGGAAGCGATGGGCCCCAGGCGGCGCGGACGCGCCAATGGGCCCGACAACTGCTTGCGGATCAGTGGGACTCGGTCGTGCTCCGCGACGAGCGGCTCACGACGTCCGCCGCGCGGGAGCGGTCGGGCGAGCGTCCCATCGATGCCGTGGCCGCCGAGGTGTTGGTGCAGGACTATCTCAACGATCGAGGCGCCTGGTGAGGGCCATTGGGCTTCTCATTCAGGCGTTCGTCGTCGTGCTGCTGTCGATCGGCGCGGTGGCCTTCTTGGGCTTCACCATCGTGAGTCGGTTTGCCGAGTCGCCGGCGCCGGTGGCGGCGCAAACCGTGCTGTTCACCATTCCGCCGGGGGCCACGACCAGCGACATCGGGCGCGCGCTTCAGCGTGACGGCCTGATCCGCAGCGATCTGCTGTTTCGTCTCCTCGTCGATCGGCGCGGCCTTGACGGGCGTTTACGTCAGGGGGTGTATCTCCTGCGGCAGGACATGTCGCTGGACGAGATTCTGACCTTGATCGAGGCCGGGCAGCCCGCGGAGCAGACGGTGACGTTTCCGGAGGGCTTTCGCATTGAGGAAATGGCGGATCGGCTTGACGAGCAGACCCACATTCCCGGGCAGGAGTTCCTGGAGATCGCGCGCAACCAGGTGGCCGAGCTGGCGAACGAGTTTCCCTTCCTGCGCGGCATCCCGCCCGGAGTGTCGCTCGAAGGCTATCTGTTTCCCGATACGTACCAGATCAATGACGGGACCACCGCCGGCGATTTGGTCCGCACCATGCTGCGGCGCTTCGATGACATCGTGACCGTTGACATGCGGTCATCGGCGGCGGCCCGCGGCTGGGACTTGCACGCCCTTATCACCGTCGCGTCGGTCGTGGAGCGCGAGGCGCGAATCGATGAGGAGTACGCGTTGGTGGCCGGCGTCTTCGCCAACCGCCTCACGATGGGCATTCCGCTGCAGGCGGATCCAACCGTGCAATACGCCCTGGGACGCGCGGACGGAGGACGAGGGTGGTGGAAACCCGACCTCACCACCGCCGATTTTCGCGTGGACTCGCTCTACAACACCTACCGCTACTCCGGGCTGATGCCGGGTCCAATCGCCAACCCCGGACTCAAGTCAATTGCGGCGTCCGCCAACCCGGCCGAAACGCCGTATATCTTCTTCGTCGCCAAGGGCGATGGATCGCATGCGTTTTCCGTGACGCTGGAGGAACATGAGCGCAACATTGCCCAATATCGAGCCCTGCCATGAGTGGCGCTGAGCCGGCGGTTGGAACGCGAGCGGAAAAGGCCCAGTCGCAACTGGCCGACCTGGGCGCGGACGTCCTGCTCGTTCACGGCGCCGCGAATCGCCGCTATCTCAGCGGATTCACCGGAAGCGCCGGCATATTGCTTATCGGCGCGGAACATCGTGTGCTCGTGACGGACTTTCGCTACACCGTGCAGGCGCGTGAGCAAGCTCCGGCGTTCAGCGTCGTGGAGGCGGCAGAGCCTCTCGAAGGTATGGCGGATGCCGTGGCGGCCTCCGGCGCGTTACGTGTCGGCTTCGAGCCCGAGCACGTCACCCATGCCGGCTTTCTCAAGCTGGAGGCACGGCTCGCCGAGCTGACGCCTCCGGCGCGCCTCGTGCCCGTTGAGGGCGTCGTGGAGCAGTTGCGCGTGATCAAGGATGCCGGCGAAGTCGACGTGGTGCGCGAAGCCGTGCGCATCGCTGACGAGGTGATGGCGCGCGCCGCGGCGTGGATCGAGCCGGGAATAACCGAGCGCGCGCTGGCGAACCGGCTCGAGGCCGCCATGCGCGATCTCGGCGCCGAGGGGCCGGCCTTCGACACGATCGTTGCCGCCGGACCGAACGCGGCCATGGCCCACCATCAGCCGAGAAACCACCCCATCGCCGAAGGTGAGCCCGTGATCGTTGACCTGGGGGCGCGACTCAGGGGCTACTGCTCGGACATCACTCGAACATTCGTCGTTGGCGCGGCGGACGAGCAGTTTCGGCGCATCTACGACCTCGTGCTGAAGGCGCAGTTGGCCGCCGAAGCCGGCATTCACGCTGGAATGTCGGGGCGGGCCGCCGATGCGCTGGCGCGCGATCCAATTGCGGCTGCGGGGCATGGCGGTGACTTTGGCCATGGCACGGGCCACGGCGTGGGCCTGGAGATCCACGAGTCCCCGCGACTCTCGACCCGATCGGACGATACGCTGGCGACCGGCATGGTCACGTCGGTGGAACCGGGAATCTATCTTCCGGGATGGGGCGGCGTGAGGATCGAGGATCTCGTGCTTGTGCAAGACGACGGTGTCGAAGTGCTGACTCAGGCGGCAAAATGACTGTCGCTTCGAATGACGTGAGGCCGGCCGATGGTTGACCCTGGCGAGCTGCGTCGTGGAAATGTCGTGCGGATCGACGGGAAGCTCCTGGAGATCGTCGAGCACCAGCACCAGAAGATTGGCCGCGGCAGCGCACAGACCAAGCTCAGGCTGCGCGACATCGTCAGCCACACAACATCCGATCGAGTGTTTCAGGCAAGTCAACGCTTCGAGCGCGTGCGGTTGGAGGTTGATCCGGCACAATTCCTTTACCGGAGTTCCGACGCCTTTCACTTCATGAACATGGAGACCTTCGAAGAGGTCGCGCTCGGCGCCGCCGAGGTCGGATCGGCCGCGGACTATCTCGTCGACGGACTGGAGCTTGAACTGACGACGTTTGAAGGCCGCACGATCGGACTCGAGTTGCCGGTTGCCGTCGATATGACGGTTGCGCACACGGAGCCTGGGGTGCGCGGGGACACCGCGACAGCGGCGTCTAAGCCGGCGACCATGAGCACGGGCCTGCAGATCGACGTGCCGCTCTTCATCAACACCGGCGACCTCATCCGCGTGGACACCCGCACCGGCGAATACAGCACGCGCGTCGGCCAGGCGTGACCAGCGACTCGCGGGGAATGCCTTGACCGACGAGTGGGAACGCGCTCTCTCGGAGGTGCTTCCCGATCTCGTGGAGACAGCGCGAAACGAGCGGCTCGAGGAAATCGAAGTCGCTGACGAGCACCACACCATTCGTCTGCGACTCGCGGAGCCTGCAGCTGACGCCTCAACGGTCGTCGAGCCGGCGGAGGTAGAGGCTGACGACCCACCGGTTGCTCGAACCGCGCACGTTGGAATCTTCCATCGGCGGATCGACGACGGTGCCGATCCAATCGCCGAGCCGGGCGACGCGCTGGAAGAGGGATCGCCGCTCGGCTTCGTGGACGTGCTTGGTGTCTCTCACGAGGTGCCGGCGCCGTTCGACGGAACGATCGAGGCGTTTCTGGTACCCGACGGCCAGCCGGTCGAATACGGCCAGCCCATCGCGCGCCTGACGCCAGCCGACTAGGGCGTGTTCACACTAACGTAGCGCATCGACGATGAGCGCGAAGAGGATGAAGCCCAGGAAGAGCGCGTCGAGCTTGTCGAAGCGCGAGAAGACGCGACGGAAGCCC
>DAOUKN010000111.1:0-2413 GCA_034421255.1 Chloroflexota bacterium
CTTATTGGCGTATTGATCAGCTTTGTGCTCGGCGTGGTCATTGGCGCGGTGTCCGGCTATGTGGGCGGGACGGCCGATGTCCTCATTCAGCGGTTTATCGAGGTCGTGATCTCGGTTCCGTCGATCCCGCTTTGGATGGCCATCGGGGCGGCAATCCCGCCGTTTTGGTCGCCTATCCAGCGGTATTTCGCCATCACGGTGGTGCTTTCGGTGATCGGCTGGGCGGGCCTGGCACGGGTCGTGCGAGGCAAGATTCTGGAACTGCGGGAGTACGACTACGTCATTGCGGCCAAGGTTGCTGGCGCTGGACATCTGCGGCTGATCTTTGACCACATGGTCCCGGGATTCATGAGCTACCTGATCGTGAGCCTGACGTTGACGGTGCCGAACATGATCCTGGCCGAGACCTCGCTGAGTTTCCTGGGGCTGGGGATTCGCGAGCCGTCGGTGAGTTGGGGAAGCCTGATGCAAGACGCGCAGAACGTGCGGAGCATCGCCCTCTATCCCTGGATGCTCATTCCGGGGATTTTCGTGATCGTAGTGGTGTTGCTGTTCAACTTCATGGGCGATGGGTTGCGCGATGCCGCCGATCCCTACACCTAGACATCGGCGGCAGACGGGGATAGCGCGTCCCGGCCCACGAACGGCAAAGTGGCGGCTGAGTGCATTAGTCCTCAGCCGCCGCGTCTCGGAGACACCAGACGCTGCCCTCCAGCGTCCCGGCGGCCAGCACGTCCTTGTCCGATTCGTCAGGCGCGAGCGCTAGGCAGGTCACCGGATGCGCTCCCATGCCGGCCTGCAGCCGGCGCCAAATGCGGCCGCGGTCCGATGAGCGAAAGACGCCGCGAGTTGTGGCCATATACAGGGTGTCGTTCTCGGCGAACTGCGCCGAAGCCGCGACCGCAATGACCGACAATCGTTCTTCGGTCGGTCGCGTCGTGCGCCATGACTGCACCTGATGACCGGCCGACGTGATCACCTCGCGACCGCTAGCGAAAGCTATGAAGTCATCCGCCTCGCCGTAGGTGAGCGGGATTGCCAGCGAGACCCAGCCGTCACCCGTGTCCTCGAAGATGCGGCTCCACGACGCGCCGCGATCCGTCGTGCGGTAAACGGCGACCGTGCCGTCGTCCGCGGTGGCGGCGAAGAGCGTGCCGTCCGAGGCGTAGTTCGGCGAAAACGCCACCGTCACGACGTTCTTGCGCGCGAAGCGCACGGCCGACATGGACCACGACCTGCCACCGTCGTGCGACAGCGCCAACGTGCCGTCGGCGCCTCCGACGGCAACGGCATGGCCGGCATGTGGACCGGAGGCGATGGCTAGGCTCTGGGGCATGACATCCTGGGGCAGACTGGCCACTGGCGTCCAAGTTCGCCCGGCGGTGCGGCTCTCGACGAGGCTCGCCCCGGCGATCGCCAAGACTCGGCGATCAGCCGGAAACGACGCCGAGAAGGCCAGCGACGTCACGCTCAGCTCGCCCAGCCCGTCGCTGGCAGGCGACCAGCGCGCTCCGCCGTTGGTTGAGCGCAGCACGCCTTCGGCTGCAGTGCCGGCAAGGATGGTGCCATCGGACGCGAATGCCGGGGACAGTGCCAGCGCCAAGATCGGGCGACTCGCGACGCCCACGTTGGACGCCTGCCAGGAGTCGCCGCCGTCGTCCGACCGCAGGACGCCGCGCTCGTGCATGCCGGCCAGCCACACCTGGCCGCTCGGGTCCATGCAGTTGGCGAGGGCCAGAATCGATGTTGCGTCCGTGGCTCCGGTCAACGGCTTCCACGAATCGCCCCGATCGCGCGACAGCATGAGACCGCGCTCGGCCGTGGCCGCCATCAGTGTCTGGTCCGTGCTGAAGTCCACCGACACCGCGACGGCATTGACGCTGGTCTCGGCGCCCAGGGCTTCGAGCCGACGCAACGCGCCCCCGGCGATCGACCGCCAAAGCCCTCCACCCTCGGTTCCCACGAACAACGTGCGATCGCTCGGGCTGGGCGCAAAGGCCAGTGCCTGGACTGGCAATCCTGCCGGATAGCCGGGTGCGGCGAACCATCGCCGCCCCTCGCCCGACCACTCGTATAGGCCACCCGCGCCGCCCGCAAGCAGCAGGCCGCGCCCGTCAGGCGCGAGTTGAGCGGCTAGTGCGTTGACGCCCAACTCGCTCAGACCCGCGTTGGCGGCATTCCAGGTGCGTCCGCGATTGGTGGTGACGTACACGCCGTCCTGGCTGGTGCCAGCGAGAATCATGCCGTCGCTGGCGTAGGTCGGCGAAAACGCCAGCGCCGTGACATCCGGCCTCTGACCCCAAAAGTCTTGTTCGCGCCACGATGCTCCGCCGTCCACCGAGAGGAAGGCCCCGGAGCCGGCTGTGCCGACGATCAGCGTCGAATCGCTGTCGAAGGTCGGTGAGACGGCGGC
>DAOUKN010000112.1:0-1583 GCA_034421255.1 Chloroflexota bacterium
CAGGCATCGTGGCGCTGCTGACCGGCGGTCTGAAACCCGGCATCGACTTCACCGGCGGCACGCTGTTGCAAGTGCGCGTCGCCGCGGATACCACACAAGAGGACGTCACGTCAGCCGCGCAAGGCGCCGGTTTCCCCGAAGCCGTGGTCCAGATGGCGGGTGAGAGCGACGCCCTGCTCCGCGTGCGCGCCATCGACGTCGATGAAAAGGACGATCTGCTCACCGGCCTGGGCGACGCCACGGGGCCGGTTGAGGAGCTTGGCTTCTCAGCCATCGGCCCGGTCGTGGGGGAAGAGCTCACCCGCGCCGCCATCATCGCGGTGGCCGTGGCCTCCGGACTGATTCTGCTCTACGTGACGTGGGCATTTCGCGGCATGCAGCATTCGGTCCGCTATGGCGTGGCGGCGATCGTGGCGCTGCTGCACGACGCGCTGTTCGTCATTGGCGTGTTCGCGATCCTCGGCCACGCGCTCAATGTGCAGATCGACGCGCTGTTCGTGACCGCCTTGCTCACGGTGATCGGGTTTTCGGTCAACGACTCCATCGTCGTCTTCGACCGCATCCGCGAGACGAGCCGTGACTACGTGCATCTCGACGACGACGAGCGACCTGGCATCGCCGACATCATCAACCACAGCGCCAACCAGAGCCTGACGCGATCGCTCAATACCTCGTTCACCGCGTTGCTGGTGCTGCTCGCCCTGCTGCTCCTGGGCGGGCCGACGATTCGCGACTTTGTCCTGGCGCTTTCCCTCGGCTTCGCCATTGGGACGTACTCGTCGATATTCAACGCGGCCTGCCTAGTCGCTTCGTGGGAGCAGCGCGACATCCCGCGCATCTGGCGCCGGGTGTTCCCCTGGCGCCGCGCCTCGACGACCTAGGAAAACTCTGAACGATTGGGAGACCTTTGCCGACATGCGCCCCCCATCCGTTCGGCATCTCCTTCGACAAGCTCAGGACGAACGGATGGGGGCGCGGCCCACCGACCCAATCAGAGCTTGCCTACGGCACGTAGCCCCAGCGCGCCTCGGCCTCTTCGGCCTCGGCGATGGCCGACTTCAGGCGATTGGCGGCGTCGAGGGCCGCCGCGTATGGCGTCGTGCCCACGAGAACGTGGACTTCTGATGCCTCTTCGGAAAGCTCACGCACTCGCGCCACCCACGGCGCCAGCTCCGCGTCGGAGTAGGTGTGCGCCATTGACTCGACCGGATTGGCCTCGGTTCGCGGCCACGACTCGGCGCTGCCGCCATGGAGCCGCACGACGCTGAGCCCATCCGTGGTGACGGCGACGGTGGGCGGTCCGGCCTCGGGTCGATCAGGCGGGAAGTCGGCCACGACGAGCGCCATTTCCAGGTCGATCAGACACTCCAGGGTCGCGTCTTGTTGGCTCGGCACGTCCCAACTCGGATGCCGAAACTCGGCAGCCAGGGGAATCTCGGGGAGAAGTCCGCTGACGTGCCCCAGGTATTCGCGGGCCTCGTCGCCGGCGCCGAACCACGACGGAAATTGCAGCACCACGCAGCCGAGCTTGCCGGCATCCGCCAGCGGCGCAAGCGCCTGGGCAAAGTCGTCAAACAACACGT
>DAOUKN010000113.1:0-8376 GCA_034421255.1 Chloroflexota bacterium
AGAGGTTCACGACTTCGGCGGCGTTAGGCGGCAGATCGACGACGGCCTCGTGCGTGCGGTCCATGATCCCGCGGATGCCCTCCCAGAACTGCGCCACGTAGCGCGAGCCGTGGGAATCGGTGTATTCCCAGATGAAGAGGCGGATGTTGTCGGCCAGCGGAATGTTCTGGTCGACGACCTGGGACTGGAGCAGCACGGGGCCTTCGGCTGGGTTGATGAGGTCGAACCGGCGCTCGATGGGATTCGCGAGACCCATGGCGCGCCCGATCTGGATCGGATAGCTCGCCGCGCAATAGCACCAGTCGCCCCCGAAGGCTTCCATCTCCACGGTGGCGAGGTCGAATTCGAGACCGCGGCTATCCGCCTGCGCCAGCAGATCCAGCCCCCAGGCCTTGGCCTGCATCCAACCGCGAATCTCGGTTAGCTGAAGACCGCCGACCGGAAGGGCCGTGCCAGCATCGCGGGCCGCGCCGTCCTGGCGCAGCTGGTCGGCGGTGATCACGCCGTCAGTTAGTCCGCGATTGCGGACGGCGGCGCGCTGATCCTCCTCGACACCCTGGAAGAAGTCTGCGCCGAACGCGCGCTCCTTGGACGCGGCACCGCCCTCGACGCGGGACACCATGGACCGGTCGCCCAGACGCGCGTCGGCGTACTCGATGATCTCGTCGGCGGCCTGGAAATGCGTCGGCAGGAAATAGACGGCCTCGTCGTCGCCGGCGGCGTCGATGACGCGCTGATAGTCGCGCTGCAGGCGTTGCTCAAGTGGATAGGCCAGCGGAATGCGCTCGACGAACTGATTCCACTTGCGGTCCATGCGCTCGCGGTTGTCCGGCGGCAGCGCGAGCCAGGTCAGTGAGTGAACCGACAGCCAGATCTTTCGCAGGTGTGTGGCCATGGGTGCGGTTTCCAAGTCTTGGGCCGACGCGGCGATTATGCCCCGCGGGCCGACAGGGGAAGCCTGATGGGATCCCGCCTCGCGTAGGGGCGTCCGTCGTGGGCGCCCGCATTTGGGCCAGCCGCCTACTATGCCGCTGGACGCACCTGGAGGGTCCGCGAATGCAATGGATCGCGCTGCCGTCGCCGGACGTTGAGATGCGAGGTCTGGTGGGCGAGCCCCGGGCGCTGCTGCATCGGATTCCGGCGCAATATCGGGACAGCCTGCCGGCCGACACGTGGGAGCGCTCGGAAATGTCCGCGGGCGTTCGGCTGGTCTTTCGGACCGACAGCCCTCGCGTGGCGCTGCACTTCGAGTACCTGGCCCGGCCGAGCCGCGCCAGCAAGGTCGACGCCTACGTTGACGGGCGATTCGCGGGCACCGACGGCGGTGACGATCCGGGTCCATGCACCACCGATCTCCTTCAGGGCATGACGGGTACTCACGAGATCGAGTTGCACATGCCGCCGTACTCCAGGGTGCGGCTCAAGGCGCTGGGTCTCGCGCCCGGCGCCAGCTTGGCCGCGCCCGCCTCCCGTCCTTCCCGCTTCATCACCTTCCACGGCGATTCGATCACGCACGGCGCCATTACCACGCGGCCCGGGCTGGCCTATCCGGCGCGAGTGGCCCGATCGTTGGGTACCGATTTCATCAACCTGGGATTCGGCGGATCGGCCAGGGGCGAGCCGGGCATGGCGCGAATTGTGGCCGGTCTGCCGGCGGACGCCATCTCGCTCTACTACGGGATCAACACCTACGCCATCGGCCATCCCGGACCGGAGGAATTCGGCCGCATCTACGCCGACTTCCTCGGGGTCGTGCGCGCCGCGCACTCGGAGACTCCGATCATCGTCATAACCCCCACCTGGTATGTTCCCGAACGCGACCACCGAAACGCGTCCGGCGCCAGCGTCGAGGAGTATCGAGAGGTCATCCGCCGCGCCGTGAGCGCCCGCGTGGCTGCGGGAGACGCCAACCTGACCGTGCTGGAGGGGTGCAGTCTCATCGGCCCCGGCGACGAGTCACGCCTGGCAGACTTGGTGCATCCCAACGACGAGGGGTTCACGGCAATCGCCTCGGGGCTTACGCGACTGATCGGAAAGGCGTGGGCAATCTAAGTGCTGCAAAGACTGAGGGAGGCAGACTACCTCAAGGGTTGCTTGATGCTGGCAGGGGTGGCGTTCTGGATTATGTTCATTTACTTCGTCGCAAGTCTCTGTTCAATGACTTCGTAGGAGGTCTCATGGCCCATGCCAACTGCGGAGGCGACGCGTCACTCCAAGGCAGTGTCCTGTGGGAAGGCTCGATGCTTGCATAGGGCCGATCGGGCGGGATTGATGCCGCACCCGATCCAGGTTAGGTGCAGACGCTAGCCCGAAGTCTTGGCTGCGCCTCGGAGTTCGACGGACCTGGATTCCCGCCCCGTATCAAGTACGGGGCAGGCTTTTCGCGGGAATGACGGAGAGGCTTTTGCGAGTGCTTCGTGTTCCGGAGTGATGGCAAGGTCTTGCAGGGACTCATCGAGGGAAGAGGGCGGACGGGCGCTTGCGTGACCGTTCGGATATCGTGGCGCTGGCGATTGCCCTTCACGGAGCCTGAGCCATCAAGTCGAAGGATGAGTTCGACGCGCGGCTGGTGGGGCCGTGCAACTCCGTGCCGACGATCTTTCACGAAGACGGCACGATCGACTATCCGTCCATTCGCAATCTGATCGACTTCAGCATCGACGGCGGCTGCGACGTGATCATGCTCACCTGGGGCGACAGCCTGATCTCGCTGCTCACCGACGACGAGGTCGCCGATTTGCACCGGGTCGTCATTGACCAAACCGGCGAGCGTGCGGTCACCATCGCCTGCGACAACATCTGGGGCCGCAACAAGGCCGTCGAGTTCGGGCGCTACGTGCGCGAGTTGGGCTTCGACATCTACATGGTGCGCCCGGCGGAGTGGGCCAAGGGCACGGCGGAGTCGCCGGCGGAGTTCTACACCGCCTGCGGGCGCGAATCGCCGGTGATGTTCGTGGGCGACGTGCCGCTGCGGACCCTCGAGCTGCTCGCGGATGACCCGAACATGTGGGCCTTCAAGGAGGACCTGGGCCTGGACTACGCCCACGAGATCATCATGCGCTGGGGCGACCGCTGGCCGATGATCGGAGGAGGCGGCATGAAGCGCCACCACTTGCTGTGGGCCCACGGTCACTGCGACACCTGGCTCGATGGCTTCTGCCGCACCTTCCCGGCGGTGTCGCAGGACTATTGGCGCGCGCTGCAACGCGGCGACATCGCCGCGGCGTGGGCGCAGGCGATGCAATACGAGGTTCCGCTGCGCGCGATGGCGCAGCGCGTGCGCTATGGGCCCGACGGGCTCGTCAAGCATGCGATGGTGGAAGCTGCGGGCGTGGCGCCCCGCTGGCGGCGGTCGCCGGCGGCCAATCCGACGGAGGAAGAGATGGACGAGTTGCGAGAGTTTCTGGCCGGGCTCGGACCGCAGACACAGCCGGTGCCGGCATGAAGTCGCCGGACGAGATCCGCGGCCTCATGGAAGGACCGTGCCTCTCGCTGCCGACGGTGTTCAAACGCGACGGAGATATCGATCACGAGGGTATGCGCAACGTCATCGACGTGGCGCTGGACGCCGGTTGCCAGATCGTGATGCTGACCTGGGGCGACAGTCTCGTTTCGCTGCTCACCGACACCGAACTGGCCCAAGTGCATCGTAACGTGATCGAGCATGTGGGCAACCGCGCCGTGACCATCGGCTGCGACAACCAGTGGGCGCTGCCCAAGGCGCTGGAGTTCGGTCGCTACGTCGAGGCGCTGGGGTTCGATCTCTACATGGTGCGTCCGGCGGACTGGGCCAAGGGCACGCCGGAGACCCTGGCCGAGCACTTTCGGGCCATCGCCCAGGTGACCCGGGTGATGCTGGTGGGCATGGTGCCGCTGCGCACCTGCGAGTTGATCGAAAATGTGCCCAACGTGCTGGCGTTCAAGGAAGACCTGGCCATCGACTACGCCCACGAGGTGCAGATGCGCTGGGGCGACCGCTGGGCCATGGTCACCGGCGGCGCGCACAAGCGGCACGTGCTGTTCCATCCCCACGGCCCGCGCGCGTGGCTGGACATCTTCATCCGCTTTCACCCGCAGCCGACCGTCGACTTCTGGAACGCCCTCAAGCGCGACGACACGCGCACGGCCTGGGACATCGCCCTGCGCTATGAGCAGAAGCTCTGGGACCTCGCCGCACAGGTCCGCTACGAAAAGGACGGGCTGTTCGCCCACGCGCTGCTGGAGGTCTACGATGTCGCGCCGCGCTGGCGCCGCTCACCCGCACCCGATCCGACCGATGAAGAACTCGACCAGCTGCGCGACTTTATGCGCGGCCTTGGCCTGATGTAGCCGCCCGGAGGTTCCCGATGCGTGACCACGATGAAGTCCGCGCCCTGCTCGACGGCCCCATTAACTCGCTGCCTACGATCTTCACCGAGTCCGGTGAGATCGACTGGGACGGCACGCGGGCGGTGATCGACAAGTCGCTGGAAGGCAACTGCAACGTCATCATGCTGACCTGGGGCGACAGCCTCATCTCGCTGCTCACCGACGACGAGGTGGCGGAGCTGCACCGCGTGGTGATCGACCACGTGGACGGGCGCGCGCTCACCATCGCCTGCGACAACCAGTGGGGCCTCAACAAGGCGATTGAGTTCGGCCGCTTCGTGCGCGAGCTGGGCTACGACCTCTACATGGTGCGCCCGGCCGACTGGGCCAAGGGCACGCCGGAATCCCTGGCGGACTACTACAAGGCCTGCGGCCAGGTGGCGCCGGTGATGTTCGTGGGCGACGTGCCGATCCGCACGCTGGAACTCGTCGCCGACGACCCGAACATGTGGGCCTTCAAGGAAGACCTTGGACTGGACTACGCGCACGAGGTGCTGATGCGCTGGGGCGACCGCTGGCCGATGGCCGGCGGCGGCGGCATCAAGCGTCACTACGTGCTCTGGCCCCACGGCAACTGCAACTCCTGGCTGGACGTGTTCATCTACTGCAATCTCCTGCCCCAGAAGCTCTATTGGGACGCCATCAAGCGCGACGACCTGCCCGAAGCCTGGCGCCTGGCCCGCCACTACGAGCAGCCGATCTGGGACCTCTGGCCGGTGTTCCCCGCCGGCGGCGACGGCCTGGTGCACACGATGATCGAGGTCTGCGGCGTAGCCCCCCGCTGGCGCCGCTCCCCCGCCCCCAACGCCACCGAGGAGGAGATGGAGCAGGTGCGGGATATGTTGCAGGGGTTGGGATTGCTGTAGCGCGCCCTGGTTCGGGGTTACCGAGGGCATGTGCCATTGGGCAGCTCCTTTCACGCCTCGTCGTGCGTCTTGGCACGGTGCCGGCTGAGGATGAAGAGAATCAGGACGGCTGGGACGAGGGCCAGGGCCGAGCCTAGGAATCCTGCGCGAAGCGAGACTCCCAGGGCGACTGCGCCCAGCGCCGGACCGGCAATGATCTGCCCAGCCGCGTTGGCCTGTGCGCCTACCGACAGCACCGTGGCTCGCACTCGCGAGGGAATCGTTCGATTCTGCAGCACGCTAAGCAGCGGGCCGCTCACGGCGAAGAGCGGTCCACGCATCCACAACATCGCGAGCGCCAGCCCGAGATTCGTGGCGAGTGCGAACGTGACCAGACTGCCGATATAGACCGCCTGGGTAGCCATCAAGACAAGGCCCATCACACGGTCGTTTGACGTATCGAGCTTGCGGCGCGTGACCTCGGTGGCTGCGAGCGAGAGGCCCCGCCCAACGTAGCCGCTAAGGCCGAACCAGGCCACGGGATCGAGTGGGCCTAGTGGCGGCAGCGTGATGGTCTCGAGCAAGAATGGCGTGACGAGTCGGTCGGGAATTTCGCTTGCTGCGCCAAATAGGAACGGCACAGCCATGACAAGAAGCAAGGTGCGCCGACGACTGATGATCTGAAACGCCGTCCGCAGCGACGTGCCCAACGCTCTAAACGTCTGGCGTCGATGCGCCGGCACTTGCGTGAATCCCTGTTCGGGCATGGTGAGGGCAAGGAGCGCGGCAAGCACGACAAAGATTGCGCCGCCGACGACAACCGGCAGCCCCCGCGACAGACTCGAGAGCGCGACGGCCAGCGAAATGCCCAACAGTCCACCGACCTGATAGGCCTGCGTACCCCGCAACAGCGCCCCGCTGAGTCGCTCCTGCCCAACTTCGTCAGCGATCCAGGCTGTGGTTGCACCGCTGGTAAAGGTGAATCCGAGACCCCACAAGACTTGGGCTGCGAGTACGCCCGCGAAAAGAGGGATGGACCCTTCCACAAGGAATCCGATGCCCATGAGTGAGAACCCGATGAGGATCGACAAGCGGCGGCTGTACACGTCGGCCACGACGCCGGTCGGCACCTCAAACGCCAATGTGGTCGCTTCGAGCAAGGTGCCGACTAACACCAGTTGTAGAGCGTTCAGTCCGACGGCTTCGACGTGATACACGAGATTCGTGGTGACCACGGTCGCGAACGCCAGGCCCTGGACGCCGGCCATGGCGATGGAGAGCGGATAAGCAGGTAGACGCCTCATCGAGCACCCGCCACCACGGCGACGGAGCGCCTGGGCACGTGCAGACGAGAGGCGCTAGGGGGTCGAGTGTGGTTTGACGACGAACATGCGGGGCTACGGCGGCTGCCGTGCGCGCGCCGCAACTGGACGCGGAGCATAGACACAGATGGACTCCAATCCCTGAAAAATGAGGTGTTGGACCGGAGCCCACGGCGCAGCGGGGAAGCGCTCGCTAGTTCCTAGTGCCTCCGACAGTGATCGTGATCGGGGCGCGGCGAACCGACAGTCTGCTCACCGCTTGCGGAATGCGCAGCGGTGAAGACGGTTGCTAGACGGCGACCTTTCGCGTCGCAAGTCCCGCCAACATTTCGAAGCTGCCCATGAGGGGTGCCATGTCGCTGCAACTCCCCGTGAATCGAAGCCCGAGCAAGGGCTTGAAGCCATCTACGCAGATGGTGCCACAGCTCTCGCCAGCGGCAGCACCGTATCAGGTATCAGCGTCGAGGAAGGCGTTGGCGGCGGGATCTGATGCTCACGCGGCTTGAACGCTGGCTTCTGCGCCCCGGAGTCGCGTCGATTGGGGACGAGGACGGACTAGATCGCGTTTAGCAGAATTGCGGTGGCGATCCCGATGATGGCGGTGAGGAAGACGGCAGCTCCGCTGACCATGGCGCCCACGCGCACGTATACCCGCTGCTCGAGTGCGCGCATCTCGCTGCGGAGCGCCGCGATCTCGCCGCGAACCGCCGCGATTTCGCGGGCGAGATCGTCCTTCGTGGCGAGGTTTTCGCCGAGGCCCTGGGCAATCGTGGAGACGAGGACGCTGGCTTGCGTCTCATTGAAGCCAGCCTCGTCCTGCAGTCGGCGAGCCGCCTTGAGGGTGTCGAAGGTCAGCGTGAGATTTCCAAGCTACGCGGAGGGCGGTGCCCTGCAATCCGACGGGGCTGCGGTCATTGGCCGGATTGTCCCAAACGCGCCGCACGGTGATGGCTATCCGCGGACTCGGCGGCCCGCGCGCACCCGCTGCTCAGTTCCGTCGATCATTCGGGTGAGTCGAAGGCCGGTACATCCAGGCAATCACGGCGGCGGCAATCATGAATACGGCCTGTACGAGAAACGCGACGCGCCAGCCGTCGAGGAAGGCGTTCGTTGTGGTCGGATCCGAGGCCACGGCGCTGACGCTGGCCTCGGCGCCGGCGTTGGCCATGACCGCCGTGACGATGGCGGTGATCAGGGCGAGGGCGACGATGCCGCAGATCGTGCCGGCCAGGTTCATGAACGCGACGGCAACGGTGTAGACCCGCTCCGGCACGTCGCCGAGCATGGCGTTGGTGCTGGGGGAGGTCACCAGCGAGAGGCTGGCGCTGTTGACGACGAGCACCAGCACGACCACGGCCAGCGGCGTTTCCCGGCCGAAGCTCGCCAGGGCGAGGACGCTGACGAGGCCCACCAGTGGGCCGGCAATCAGGAACGGACGGGGTGTCCAACGGTCTGAATACCGGCCCGCGAGCGTCGCGGTGAGGGTGTAGACCGCGAATCCGGGAACAAGGATGAATCCCAGGTCGCGCGCGCTGTGACCCAGCACGCCCTGGATGTAGAACGGCACCAGGAAGCCTCCGCCCGACAGACCCATGAGCAGCACGATGCGGGCGCCCAGGGGCGTGACGACGGCGCGGCGTCGCAGCAGTCGCAGATCGAACACGTGATGGGGCGTGCGCATCTCCCACCAGACATAGGCGCCGCCCAGCGTCATGGCGGCGGCGATCGAGGTCCACACCAGCGGCTCGCTCCAGCCGATCACCGGTCCCATGGTGAGGCCCAGCACCAGCGTGACGGCAATTCCGGCGATGGCGCTCGAACCGAACCAATCGAAGCGGCCT
>DAOUKN010000114.1:0-8854 GCA_034421255.1 Chloroflexota bacterium
CAGTCCCGTAGGGGCGGGTCTGAGACCCGCCCTCGCCCCGAGGGTTCCGCGCGCCTCTAGGTTCGACCGGACTGGATTCCGGCCTTCGCCGGAATGACGGAGGGGCCGCGCAACGATCTCGTGTCGCGGGAATGACGGAGCGGCTAGGCATGCGTTTCTCGCGCCGCTTCGATGGCCTCGCCGAGCGTGAACGCCCCGCGGTAGAGGGCGCTGCCGATGATGACGCCGGACGCCCCGGCTTCGCGCAGCCTGGCGATGTCGTCGAGCGACGCCACGCCGCCCGAGGCGATCACCGGCAGGTGCTCCCCGACCTGATCGACCAGGTCGCGCGTGCCCGCGACGTTCGGTCCCTTGAGCATGCCCTCGACGACCACGTCGGTGTAGATGATGGCCGCGGCGCCGGCGTCCACCGCCCTCGTCGCCAGCTCGCCGACCGGCAGCGTGGATTCCTTCGCCCAGGCATCGGTGACCGCCATGCCCTCGCGGCCTTCCACCGCCACGGCGATGCGGCCGGGATGGCCGCCGGCGGCGCGCGCCAGCAATTCGGGATCATTGACGGCGGCGGTTCCCAGCACGAGCCGCGCGGCCCCGTGCCCAAGCACGCGCTCGATGTCTTCCGGCGTGCGGATGCCGCCCGCGACCTGCACGGGAACATCTCCGGCGGCGGCGATTATCTCCTCGATAATCGCCGCGTTCGTGCTGACGCCGTCGCGGGCGCCATTGAGATCGACGACGTGCAACCAGGGAGCGCCCTGCGCCATCCAATGCTTGGCCGCCTCCACCGGATCGTCGAAGAAGACTGTTTCCCGCTCGAAGTCGCCTTGCACGAGCTGCACGCAGCGACCGCCGCGGATATCGACTGGGGGATAGACCTCCATCAGGGACCGGCTTCGTCGGGCGGCTGCTGGCCTGCCAGGCGCGCAAAGTTGGCGTAGAGCCGCAGGCCCGCGGCGCCGCTTTTCTCGGGGTGAAACTGCGTCGCGAAGACGTTGTCGCGCAGCAGCGCACTGGTGAATGTGACGCTGTAGTCGGTCGTCGCGGCCACGTGCGCCGCGCCGTCGACGGGCGCGTGGTACGAGTGCACGAAATAGAAGTTGGCGTCCTGCGGGATACCTGCGAATAGCGGCGATTCAACCTGCTGGCGGACCTGGTTCCAGCCCATGTGCGGCACGTGCTGGCTGGGCGGAAAGCGCACCACGCGGCCCGGCACCACGCCCAGGCAGGTCGTTCCGCCGTCCTCGTCGCTGGCCTCGTAGAGCACCTGGAGTCCCATGCAAATGCCCAGATAGGGCACCCCGCCGTCGATCGCGTCGAGGATGGCGGGGATCACCCCGGCGCGCTCCAGGCCGCGCATGGTGTCGGCCGCGGCCCCGACGCCGGGCAAGATGACGCCGGTGGCGTCGGCGATCTCGGACGGATCGTGGGTCACGGTGATCTCGGCGTCGACGTGCCGCAGCGCCCGTTCCACGCTGTGCAGATTGCCGGCGCCGTAGTCGACGACCGCAATCATGCGTCGCTCGCGGTCGCCGGAGCGGCGAGCACGGCCCGCGTGGACGACACGACATCGTCCAGCGCCACGTCGACCTGGTCGCCGCCGTCGAGGGGCTTCAGGGACACGCGCCCGGCCTCGACCTCGCGATTGCCGACGATCAGCGCCACCCGCGCGTCGACGGCGTTGGCGCGGCGCAGGTGCGACCTTGGGCTGGCGGCGGCGTAGCCGACCTCGGTGGCGACGCCCGCCCGACGCAACCCCGCGGCGACGGTGGTCACGACCGTCAGCGCCGCATCGGCCAGGGGCGCCACGTACACATCAGGGACGCGCGTCGCCGCTTCCTCGAGACCGACGCGGTGGCGATTGAGCAATATGCGCTCGATGCCGCTGCCGAACCCGACGCCCGCCAGATGCGCCCCGCCGAGCGTTTCGGCCAGGTAGTCGTAGCGTCCGCCTCCGCCGACGGTGCTCTGGGCGCCGCCGTCGGGCGGCACGATCTCGAAGACCGTGCGGTTGTAGTAGTCCAGGCCGCGGACCAGCCGGTGGTCCAGCGTGCACGGAATATCCAGCGCCCCGAGCAGGCGTCGCAGCGTGTCGAAGTGCTCGCGCGCGGCGTCACCGAGGTAGTCGAGCGAGCGGGGCGCGTCGGCGCTGACACGCGCGCACGTCGGCTTCTTGCAGTCGAGCAGCCGCAGCGGGTTTTGCGTGAGCCGCATCTGGCAATCAGCGCACATCGTGTCTGCGCGCGGCGTGAAGAAGGCCACCAGCGCGGCGCGATATTCGGGCCGCGACTCGGGGTCGCCAAGCGAGTTGATGCGCAGCGCCAGATCCGTGACTCCGACGGCCTGGAGCGTGCTCCAGAGCAGGTCGATCACCTCGGCGTCCACCGCGGGGTTGGGGTCGCCCAGGGCCTCGGCGCCGATTTGGTGGTGCTCGCGCAGCCGTCCCGCCTGCGGTCGGTCGTAGCGGAACACCGGCAGGACGTAGTAGAGCTTCACCGGCTGCGGCAGCACGTGCATGCCGTGCTGCTGGTAGGCGCGCACGATGGACGGCGTGCCCTCGGGCCGCAGGGTGAGCGAGTCGCCCCCGCGGTCGTCGAAGGTGTACATCTCCTTCTGCACGATGTCCGTGGTGGCGCCGGTGCCCTTGTCGAACAGCTCGGTGGTCTCGAACGTGGGCGTGCTGATGGGCTGGAAGTTGCGCAGCCGGCACTCGCGCGCAAACGCGCGCAGCACGCCCTCCCACGCCGGCGCGTCGGCCGGCAGGCGGTCGGCCGTGCCTCGCGGTCGTTGGAGACCGGAGCTAGGCACGGGCGTTGGGCTTCGTGGACGGCACGCTCATCGGGGCTGCGCCCGCGGCGCGGGGCTGCACGACTAACACGGCATCGCGCTATTGCAGCGCGAGCGACACGATCAACCGCCACACGATCTGGATCACCACGATCGCGATCAGCGGTGACAGGTCGATCATCCAGGACGAGGGCAATCGATTGCGGATTGGCGCGAGAATCGGCTCGGTGACGTCGATCAGCAGACGCATCAGCGGGTGGCTCGGGTCTTGCACGAACCAGGAGAGCAGCGCGCGCCCAACGATGGCGAAAACCAGGATCGTGACCAGGATTTCGAGGAATCCGATGAGACCGGTCAGCATGGCGAGTCCATTGATGGCGGCGCGGGCACGGCGCTCGCGTCCGTCGGGCGACTGCCAAAGATAGCCCGTCCGACCCGAACCATCGTGGAGCCCTCGACAATCGCCGCGCCGAAATCGTCCGTCATACCCATGGAAAGCTCGGTCAACGGCTGATTTTGAAGCTGTGGCCGCAACGCGTCGCGCATCTCCCGCAGCTCACGAAAGCAGGTGCGCAGGGCCGCCAGATCGCCCCCCAGCGGACCGATGGTCATCAGACCGCGCAGCGTCAGACCGGTCTCGCGGTCGATGACCTCGCACAGCCTGTGCAGATCCGCCGGCGCCACGCCCTCTTGCGTCGACGCGCCGGTGAGATTCACCTGCGCCAACACGTCCACGGGTCCATGCTCGCGCACCGTGTCCAGCCGCCGCGCCAGTCGCGGGGAGTCCACGCTCTGGATGCAGTCGAAGCGTTGCACCGCCGTCCGCGCCTTGTTGCGCTGCAAGTGCCCGATGAGGTGCCATGTCCCGCCGCCCACCTGGGAAATTTTGGCATCGGCCTCCTGGACCCGATTCTCACCGAACGTCGTCAGCCCGGCGGCGAGCGCCGCACGCACCACGTCGGCCGGCACGGTCTTGGTCACCGCCACCAGCTCGACGGTTTCGGGCGAGCGGCCCGCCGCGGCGCAAGCTGCCGCGATCTCCTGGCGCACCGCCGAGATGCGCAGGCGTAGTCCGTCAGCGACCGTAGGCGCACCCTGCATCCCGCCATTCTAGGCGCGGACGGGCGCGGGCGACGGATTGGCGGTCGGCTGCGCCCCTACCCGGCGGACCGGCGCCGCAGGAATGCCGGAATCTCGATTTCGGGCTGGTCGTCGGGACCGGGTGAGAAGTCGAGCTCGCGCACGCGGGGCGAGGCGGGCGTTCGCGCGCGCGTCCGCGTGGCCGGTCGCATTTCCTTGCGCTCGAGTTGAAAGCCCGTCGCGATCACCGTGACGTGAATGCGACCTTCGAGCGACTCGTCGACCACGGTGCCGAAGATGATGTTGGCGTTTGGATCGGCCGTCTTGGCCACGATTTCCGCCGCCTCGTTGACCTCATAGAGCGTCATGTCCGAGCCGCCGGTGAAGTTCAGCAGCACGCCGCGCGCGCCGTCCATGGAGGTGTCGAGCAGCGGGCTGTTGAGGGCCTGGGTGACGGCGTCGGTGGCGCGAGTTTCGCCCTGGCCCTCGCCCATGGCCATGAGCGCGGTTCCGGCATCGGTCATGACGGCCCGCACGTCGTTGAAGTCCAGGTTGATCAGCCCGGGCATGGTGATGAGGTCCGAGACGCCCTGGATCGCCTGCCGCAGCACGTCGTCGGCCAGCGCGAAGGCCTCGCTGATGGTGGATTTGGCGTCGGCCACGTTGAGCAGTCGGTCGTTGGGGATCACCACCAGCGTGTCGACGCCCTCCGCGAGGTCCTGGATGCCTTCATCGGCCACGCGAGCGCGCGCCGTGCCTTCGAACGCGAACGGACGGGTGACGACGCCGACGGTCAGCGCGTCGCTCTCCTGCGCGATCTCGGCCACGACCGGCGCTCCGCCCGTGCCCGTGCCGCCGCCCATGCCGGCGGCGATGAAGATCATGTCGGCGCCTTCGAGCGACTGGCGCAGATCCTCGGCGGACTCTTCGGCCGCCTTGTGACCCAGCGCCGGGTTGCCGCCGGACCCAAGCCCGCGGGTGGCCTTTTCGCCAATGTGCACGCGCACCGAGGCTTGCGAGCGCATCAGCGCCTGCGCGTCCGTGTTGACGGTGATGAAGTCCACGCCGCTGACGTCGACATCGATCATCCGGTCGACGGCGTTGCTGCCGCCTCCGCCCACGCCGACCACCTTGATGGTGGCGGATTGCTCGCTGGGTGGCTGGGACGCCCCACGCCGCGGCGTCGTGAGTCGTGTAATGCGGCCCGTGCTGCCGGTATCGTCGTTCATGTCTTGGTCCCCTGTCGCCGGAGTCCAGCGCTGGCGGACGTCATGCGGTCAGCTCGCGCGTTCGGCCACTCATTATGCACAACAGTAATGCGCCTGTGGGACATTTCGTCAGGCCGCGGCCGGCGAGGCCAAACCGCGCAGCCACGAACCGAAGCTGGTGAGCACCCCGCCGGCCCGCCGCACGGGCCGCTGATCCAGCCACCCGTGATCAGGGCGAGGCGTTGCGCCCATGAGCGTGAGGCCGATGGCGGTGCTGAACTGCGGCTCGCGCATGCCCTCGTCCAGGCCCCAGAGCGCCTGCGGCCGGCCCAGCGTCACGGGCAGCTCCAGAATCTCGGACGCCTTGGCCGCCAGACCCGGGATCAACGACCCGCCGCCCGTCAGGGCGACGCCGGCCGTGAGCACGTCGTAATACCCGCTGCGCACGATTTCATCCTTCACGTGCGTGAAGATCTCCTCCATGCGCGCGTCGATGACCTGGGCCAGGTCGCGGCGGCGAACCGCGACCGGCGCGCCATAGTCAAAGCCCGGCACCTCGACGGCCGACTCATCGGAATCGACGTAGGGATCGGCCCGTCCGTGCTGGATCTTGAGGGCCTCGGCCACTCGCAGCGGCAGGCGCAGGCCGCGCGCGATGTCCGACGTCACGAGCGCGCCGCCCATGGGCAGCACCGCAATGTGCCAGCAGGCGTCGCCCACGTAGATCGCCACGTCGGTCGTGCCGCCGCCAATGTCGACCACCGCCGCGCCTTCCCGTCGCTGATCCTCGGTGAGACACGACGCGGCCGACGCCAGCGGCTGCAGGACGCGATCGCGGACCTCGCAGCCGGCGCCGGTCACGCAGCGCTCCAGGTTGGTCATGGCGTTGGTGGCGCCCGTCACCACGTGGGCCTCGACCTGCAGGCAGCGCCCGGTGAGGCCGCGCGGATCCAGCACGTCGGTCAGATGGTCCACGCTGAAGGTCTTGGGAATCACGGCGGCGATCTCGCGCTCGGCCGGCAGCGAGATGGCCGCGGCGGTGCGCACGATGCTGTTCATGTGACGCGGTCGCACCGTCGGATCGTCGGCGCCCAGGCGCAACTCGGCGTGTTGGCTATGGGACTGCAGGTGCCCCCCGGCGATGCCGGCCACCACGTGCCGCACCCGCGTATCGGAGGCCTCCTCGGCACGCATCACCGCCGCGTCGATGGCCTTGATCGTCTGCACGATGTCGACCACCTGCCCGCCCTTGAGGCCAAGCGACGGCGCGGTGCCTATGCCCAGGACGTGCAGTTGCGTGTCCCGATATTCCTGACCAACGACCACACAGGTCTTGGTCGTGCCTACGTCCAACCCGACGACCGTTCGATTGCGTCCCAACGTCTGCTCCTCCAGTGCCCCCCGGATGTCTGCCGACTCATCAGATTCCGCTGCCGCTATCTCACGGGGGATCCCCGATCGTGCTGATCAGCGGCGGGGCGTTGGTGGTGCGGTAGGTGGGGCGGTCCACGGGGCGCAGGTCCACGGACGCGATGCGCTCGCCGCGGCGGTTGGCTCGCTCCAGCACGGCCTGCAGCGCCACGAGCTTCGGCTCGAGTTGCTCGATGCCGCCGAACTGCAGCTCGCGGCCGGAGTGGTCGATGACCGTGAGATTGCCCGCCGCGTATTGGATCCGGTTGGGGAACACCCGCAGCAGCGGCAGATTGCTCTGCAGCTGATGGGCGGCGAGCAGGGCGGGCAGATTGATGTGCTCGCCCGGAGCGGTCTCGCGCGTGCCGGTGTCTTCGATGGTCAGATCCAAGTCTGGCCGATAGCGCGCCGCCAGGATCTGGCCGTCGGCGTCGACCAGGTAGCTCTGCCCGCCGACGATCCAATTCGCCACGGGCGCGTCGTAGGCGATCGTCACCGTCAGATGGCCATCGACGGCGACGTCAACCAGCGCGTCGGCCACACCGGGAATCTCAAGCAACTCGTCGCGGATGGCGGCGGTGTCGATGCGAAACACGCTGGCCCCGACGAACTGGCCGACCAGCGACTCGATCCGCTCCGCGCTCACCACCGGCGGCGGAGACGACGCAGCGCGGTGCACGGTGATGTTTCGGATTTTCATCACGGGCGACGTGAGCATCCAGACCAGCAGGATGGTGGTGAGGCCGGCAACGCCCAGCGACAGCAGATGGACGTGCCACGGGCGGGGGTCGGTCGTCATGCCAGCAACTCCGAGGCCGCGGACTCCCAGCGACCCAGCACGCGAACCTCCGGCTCCAGGCGAATCCCGTGCCGCTGCTGGACGATGGACTGCACGTGCAACGCCAGCCCCAGAATGTCGGACGCTGTGGCGGTGCCGTCGTTGCTGATGAAGTTAGCGTGCAGCGGCGACACGAAGGCCCCGCCGCGAGCGCATCCTTTGAGTCCGGCGGACTCGATGAGACGTCCCGCGTAGTCTCCGCTCGGGTTCTTGAAGAACGAGCCGGCGTTCTGCCCGCGCGGCTGGGTATCCAACCGGCGGCGCGCGAAGGTCTCCAGTTGCGCGTGCAGCGCCTCCGGGTCGCCGGGCTCGATGCCGAGCGACGCGCTGAGCACGACCGGCGTTTGAGGATCGTGTTGCAGGGCGCTGTGCCGATAGTCGAAGGCCAAGTCGTCCGGGCCCAGCCGACGCACCCCGTCGGGATACCAGACGTCGGCAGACGCCAGCACCGCCGCGATATCGCTGCCCCAGGCGCCGGCGTTGCCAAACACGGCGCCGCCCACGGTGCCGGGCACCCCGATTGCGAACCCGAGCCCCGCGTGACCACCGGCGGCGGCCTGCCGGGCGAGTCGCGCCATCGTGTGTCCCGATTCGACGCGCGCCAGGCCGTCGGCCGCGTCGAAGGTCAATCCGACGCAGTTGTTGCTGACCACCAGACCCTCGATGCCGGCGTCGGCGACCAGCAGGTTCGTGCCGTGTCCCACCACCGTGCGCGGCGTCTCGGCCGCCTCGGCGGCGTCGAGCACCGCCACCAGGTCATCCACGGCGTGCACTTGGACCCAAAGGTCGGCCGGGCCGCCCACGCCGAAGGTGGAGTGCCGCGCCAGCGGCTCGCGCTCGCGCACGGCGAGGTGCCCCGGGAGCGCCGGCGACATGCTCATGCCGCGGCCCTCGCATTGACCCACGTGCTGATTCGATCGGCCAGCGGGGTCACGGAGTCCGGTCCCATCACCAGGATCACGTCACCCTCGGCCGCCTCGGCGGCCACCAGGTCGGCGATGTCGTCGAATGACGGGTGAAAGCTGGCGTCGGGATGACGCACCCGGGCGGCTAGCAGCGACGAGCTCGCCTGGACGCCCCGCTCGCGGCCGGGCGGCGAGTAGATTTCGGCAAAGGTGACGCGGTCGGCGCCGGCAAAGGCATCGACAAAGTCGTCCAGCAAGTCGAGTGTGCGGCTGCGGAGCAGCGGCTGGTAGATCGCCCAGAGCCGCCGATGGGTGAATTCGCGCGTGGCCTCGATGGTGGCGCGCACGGCGGTCGGATGGTGGGCGTAGTCCTCCAGCACTCGCACCCCACCGCCGCAGGCGCGAAGCTGCAAGCGGCGCTCGACTCCGCCGAATGACTCGAGGGCTCGCGCGGCCTCGGACACGGGCACTCCGGCCAACGTGCAGGCCGTCAGCGCCGCCAGCGCGTTCCAGGCGTTGTGCCGCCCGCGCAGCGGCAGCCGACAGGCCACCAGTCCGTGCGGCGTGCGGAACTCCACTCGGCACCCATCCGCGACCGGCAAATATGTCTCCAGGTCCCACGATTCGTCCGG
>DAOUKN010000115.1:0-3046 GCA_034421255.1 Chloroflexota bacterium
CATTCCCGCGAAGGCGGGAATCCACCTCCACGCCCGCACCAGGCGGGCGCAGGGACAACCCTCGCGGCTGCTCAGCCAGAGCCCATCCGTGTAGGGGCGCCCCTCGTGGGCGCCCGCCCGCAACCTCCCACGCCAGCCACTCCGGTCCGGTCCCCTCTCCCCACCGTGGGAGAGGGATAGAGCCTGCCCCGTACTTGATTCGGGGGTGAGGGGGTTCCCCACCCGCAGCCCCGCCGACCGCCCCGCCCCGTCAGTCCTGGTGGAACAGCTCCTCCAGCATCTCCAGCGGCACCAGGCCCGTGCTCATGTCCACGTCCAGGATGTCCGTGTGCAGCTCCTGCCAGCGCAACTGGGATTCCGATTTCGCGAGACAGGCCGTCGCCGCGTCCCAGTCGTCGCACTCGAGGAGGCCAATGGCGTGGTGGCCGAAGAGCACGATGGTGTAGTTGCGAATGCCCGCGGCGGTATTCTCAGCCAGCAATTCGGGCCACACGTTGGAGTGGGTTTCCCGGTAGGCGTCGATCTTGTCGGGCTTGATCGGCAGGGCGAAAGCGATGCGCGGCATGACGTTCTCCAGTCCGCATGCAATGACCGCTAGCAGCATGCGCCGCCGCCTGTGACTCGTCCACACACCTTCAGCGGCAACCGGCTGAACCGCGCCGAGCGCGAGCGCCGCGATCCGGACTGGATCGCACGACGCGAGCGGGATCCGACCAGCGTCTTCCTGCCGCTGCGGCGTCTGGACGTTCTGGTGCGCGAAACCACCGCCACGCGCCTCGACTGGCGCACGGGCCGCTGGCTGGCCGAGATGCGGGTGGACGGCCCGCGCTATCTGTTGGGGCTATCGCGCGGCGTGGCGCACTTTGCGGTGGACGTTTCGGACCACCCCGTCGACCTCGACCAGGACCGCGAGCAGCGCTTCGCCGAGCTGCGCGAGGCCGCCGCAGTGCTCCCGGCGACCGAGGCCGGGATTGCCGCGCAGGCCCGCGCCAACGTGGACTGGCACGCGCGTCACCGCTTCTGCGGCGCGTGCGGCCACCCCACCGCGCCGCAGCGCGGCGGTCAGTCGCGGCGCTGCGGACACTGCGGCGCCGAGCACTTCCCCCGCACAGACCCGGTGGTGATCGTGGTCGTCTCCGACGGCGACCGCTGCCTGCTGGGGCAATCCCGCGGCCGGCTGGCGAGCCAGCGCATGTTCTCGGCGCTGGCCGGGTTCATGGACCAGGGAGAAACCATCGAGGAGGCCGTCAGGCGGGAGGTGGCCGAGGAAGCCGGCATCCAGGTCGGCGCGGTGCGCTACCACTCGTCGCAACCCTGGCCGTTCCCCTCGTCGCTGATGATCGGCTGTCACGCCGACGCGCTCACCGTCGACGCGCGCCCCGACGACGTCGAGATGCAAGCCGTCCGCTGGTTCGACCGCCCCACCGTGCTCCGCGCCCTCGCCGGCCAAGACCCAGACCTCCGCGTCCCCGGCGAATTCGCCATCGCCCACCATCTAATTCGGGCTTGGGCGGAGGGAGAGGTCTGACGCGCGTGACCGGGCGCCCGTTGATTGTTAGGCGTTGAGCCCCGTGGAGATGGTCATCTATCTGGCCTAGATTATGACCATGATTCGGATCAACATTGCCGAGGCCAAGGCCCATCTGTCGCACTACCTGGGCCGCGTTGAGCGCGGTGAGACCGTCCTGCTCTGCCGACGCAACGTGCCTATTGCCGAAATTCGGCCGCTTCCCAAGCCGCCAACGAAGCTGCGGCCGGTGGGCATCGACCGTGGGACGACGGTTCCGGCGAGCTTCTTCGAGCCGCTTCCCCAGCGCCTGATTGACGCCTTTCGAGGAGACGCTGACCCGGCGTGAAGCTGCTGGTGGATGCCTGCACCTTCCTGTGGCTGGCGGCCGACGACCCCCAACTGAGCCAAGCGGCGGGGGCAAGCTGCCGCAACCTCAATATCGCCACCACCGAGGTCATCGAGCGTGCCTGGCGACGGGTGGTTTTGTCACCGCAGCTCGTGGCGAAGAAACCAGACTCCGTACTATTGGCACACGGTCGCAGGCTCCAACGGCGGAGTGCATTCATGGGTAGATCCATCCGCGCATATTTGGGATTGCTGGTCATTGGCCTTGTTGTCGCGATTTCGGCGCTGGCCTGCGGCGATACCGACGAGCCCCCGCCGGTCGAGCGAATCGTCACGGTCGAGGTCGAAGTCGAAAAGCGCGTTGAGGTACCGGTCGAGGTCGAGAAGATCGTGGAGGTCGAAAAGATCGTCGAGGTCGAGCGCGTGGTCGAGGCCACTCCGACCCCGGCGGCGCCGGCCGAAGCTACGGCCCCCACCGGACCGGCCATCTACAAGATGGGGCTGTTCGAGGACCCGATCTCGCGGAATGTCTGGAACTACCTGGGCGGGCCGGCCGGGTCGGTCTGGACCGGATATGTGATTGGCGGCTACGCCACGCAGCTCTATGGCTATTCCCCGCAGCGCTTCGACTGGGTCCCGGTGGCGGCGGACGGCCTCCCGACGCCGCTGGCCAAGGAGACGGTCGACGGCGCCGAGTTCTGGACGACCGAAATCACGCTGAAGCAGGGCGTGACCTGGAGCGACGGCGAGGAGCTGACGGCGGAAGACTTCGTCTTTACGGTCAACACCGTCATGGACATGCAGCTCGGCGGCAATTGGGCTCAGCTGGTGGACTCCGCGTTCGTTGACCGGGCCGAGGCCCTCGACAGCCATCGACTCAAGATCTACTTCAAGTCGACCGACGCCGACGGGAATCCGCAGACGCCCGGCCTCAGCGTGTGGCAGTTCGGCCTGGCCTTCATGCCGCTGCTCCCGGAGCACTACTGGGCGCCGGTGGTCGAGGAAGCCAAGAAGGCCGGCACCATGGCCGAGCAGATCGAGGCACTGTTCGCCCACGTGCCCGACGGCGAGCCCACCGCCGGCGGTCTGGCGTTTCGTCAGTGGGAGCCGGGCGCCTTCTTCGAGAACGAGACGGTTCCGAGTCATTTTCAGATGGGGGCGGTCGTCACCGAGTTCGCGAACGGCGCCTAC
>DAOUKN010000116.1:0-7048 GCA_034421255.1 Chloroflexota bacterium
AATCCAGGCCCCATCCACCCGGCAACAACCGCGGAGTCACCTGTTTCATCCGAACATCGACAGCTGCTGGGACTCCGGCTCCACGGGCTCGGCGGCGGGCGCCGGGCCCTCCAGCAGCTTTGGGATCAGCGCAAAGTCGCTGCGCAGCACGTCGCGAAGGCGGAGTTGCCGCAGCGCCGCCGCCGGGTGATAGACGGGGAGAAACGTGCGCCCGTCGCGACGGCGCGGCACCCCTCGCGCCCGCGAAATCTGCGCGTCGGAGAAGTGCGCCTGCAGCGCGTGGCGTCCCAGCAGCACGATCACCTTGGGGTCGATCAGCTCGATTTGCCGGTCTAGGTAGGGCCGGCAGGCCTCCGCCTCATCCGGCGCTGGATCGCGGTTCTCGGGGGGGCGGCACTTGAGCACGTTGGCGATGAAGACCTCGCGCCGTCGCAGGCCGATGCCCTCGATCAGCTCGTCCAGCAATTGACCGGCGGCGCCCACGAAGGGCCGCCCCTGCTGGTCTTCGTGGTAGCCGGGGCCCTCGCCGATGAACATCACCGCCGCGTCGGGCGCGCCCTCGCCGGGGACGGCATTCGTGCGACCCTGCGCCAAACGGCAGCGCGTGCAGCCCTTGACGGCCTCGGCGAGTTCCTCCAGGTCGCTGAAGGTGGGGAGGGCCTCCGCCACCTAGACGGCCACTGGCGTTCGCGTGAGATAAGCGTCCAGCGTGTAGGCGTCCATCACGGCTCGCAGGCTAGCCTTCATGTCGTCGGGCAGATCCACCAGGGGGAGTCGCGGAACGCCGACGTCGAATCCGCCCAACCCCAGCGCGGCCTTCACGGACACCGGATTGGGCCAGCCGGCCGGGAACAGGATCTGCGAGATGGGCAGCAGGTGCAGGTGCCGGCTGCGCGCACCGTCGAGATCGCCCGCCACGAAGGCGTCGATCATCGCCCGGATTTCGCCGCTCACCACGTGGCTGGCCACGCTCACCACGCCCACGCCGCCCAGCGCCATGATGAGATAGGTGTCCGCGTCGTTGCCGCTGTAAATGGCGAAGTCGTCCGGCGTCGTGCGCGCGATATGGCCAATCTGCTCGAAGTCCGCGCTCGCTTCCTTGATGCCGATGATGTTGTCGATGGCGCTCAGTTCCGCCACCGTCTCCGCCGCCAGGTTGCACGAGGTGCGTGCGGGCACGTTGTAGAGGATGTTGGGCAGCGGCGTGGACGCCGCGATGGCCTCGAAGTGGCGGAACATGCCCGCCTGCGGCGGCTTGTTGTAGTAGGGCGTCACCTGGAGCAGGCCGTCGACGCCCACTTCAGCCGCCGCGCGCGACAGGTGGATGCTCTCGCTGGTGTTGTAGCCGCCCGTGCCGGCGATCACGCGCGCGCGTCCGTCGGCGGCGGTCAGGGCTTCTCGGTAGAGCGACATGCGCTCGGTCTCGGTCAGCACCGGCGACTCGCCGGTGGTGCCGGTGACCACGACGGCGTCGTTGCCGGCGTCGATCAGGCCGTCGACCATGCGACCGAAGGTGTCGTAGTCGACCGACCCGTCGTCGCGAAACGGCGTGACCGCCGCGGTGATGAGCCGACCAAAGGTCAGCATGGCATTCCCCCCTGCGAGGCTGATTCACCCCTCCGGCGCGGTGCGCTCACCACGCACCCGACCCCGCCCGGAATTGTACCCGCGACAACCGGGGCGTACTGGCCAACGACAGAGGGACAGTTCGGGGATCGGGCCGCCAGGGGGGCTAAGGCCGGGTGGGGCGAGAACTACCGGGCAATCGAAAAGGATCCGTCCGCGCCGTTGTAGATCAGCACGCTGTTCATCAGCACATCGCGGCCAATCTGCTGAAGCCCACCCTTTGGGTCAACCTCCTGAACCTCTCCTTCCGGTCCCTGCACTTCAGCTTCAACTCGTACATTAAGAATTGGCACGAAACGGGATTCCTAAAGCCAAGGCTGGAATTCGAGGTGCCTCTGCGTCCTCTGGGTGCAGCACGGAACGAACGAGAAATGGCCGTTTGCCGGCAAGCAGCCGAAGCCCTTCGGAAACGCCCTGGTCGTAGGTCTCGCAAGCTGCGTATACCTTCTCACCCTGGATGACCAAGTACTTCCCAGGGTGCGCCGCAGCCAGTTCATCCAGGTTTGCTCGCAAGAACTCTTTCTCACTCGCTAGTGGATCTCCCATAGATTCCTCCCCTTAGCTCTTGGATGCATCACTGGGGCGCAAGCGATTTTCGATGATTGCACAGTTGTCAATGCGCCCAGCCTGCCCGCAGTGCGCCTTTGTTGCGCGGCATCACACCCAATCCCGCTGTCCGCGCCTCCGCTACGCCGGCTGCGCCTGCTTCAACCAGTGATTCGCGATGGCCGCTTCGGCGATCTGGATCGAGTTGGTCGCCGCGCCCTTGCGCAGGTTGTCGGACACCACCCAGAACACCAGGCCGTTCGGGTGCGACATGTCCTGGCGAATCCGGCCCACCCACGTCGTGTCGTTGCCCGCCGCGTCTGACGGCATGGGGTACTGCTCGGCCGCCAGGTCGTCGACGACCTGCACGCCGGGAACGTCCTCGAGCATCGCCCGCGCCTCGGCGGCGTCGAAAGGCTCGCTGAACTCCGCGTGCACGGCTGCGGAGTGCGCCCGGAACACCGGCACTCGCACGCAGGTGGCCGACACGGCCAGATCGGGCACGTGCATGATCTTGCGCGACTCCGCCCAGACCTTCCACTCCTCCTTGGAGTAGCCGTCGTCGCGCGGCGAGTCGATGGACGGAATCAGGTTGGACGCGATCGGGTGCGGGAAGACGTCCGGGTCGGCCGCCGGCGTCTCGCCGCGGGCCTGGGCGGCCGTCTGCTCGCTCAGCTCTTCCATGGCCCGCCCGCCGGCGCCGGAAACCGACTGATAGGTGTCGGCGATGATGCGCCGCAGAGGGTTCACCGCGTGCAGCGGCGCCAGCACCTGGACGATCGGCGTCGTCGAGCAGTTGGGAATGGCCACGATGCCCTGGTGCCAGGCAATGTCCTCCGCGTTGACCTCCGGCACCACCAGCGGCACCGCGTCGTCGTAGCGAAACGCCGAGCTGTCGTCGATGGCCAGCACCCCGGCCTGCGCCACGCGCGGCGCCTCGGCGCGGCTGATGTCGCCCGACGCCGAGATGAGGACGAAGTCAAGGCCCTCGTACACCGCGTCCTCGAGCGCCTCGACGGTGTGGGGCTTGCCGTTGAACTCGATCTGCCGCCCGCGGCTGCGCGGGCTGGCCCACAGCCGCAGCTCGCGCACCGGAAAGCGGCGCTCCTCCATCACCTGCAAGAACTCGCGGCCCACGGCGCCCGTGGCGCCGATCACTCCCACCGCATATCCGGCTGACATTAGGCTTCTCCCTCGGAGCTTGCGAGCAAGTGCTCCAGGCCGACCACGAGGCCGCTTAACCCGCGCACCCGTCGAACGGCCAACAAAACGCCGGGCATGAACGACTCCCGGCTCGTCGAGTCGTGGCGGATCGTGAGCGACTGCCCCTCCCCGCCGAAAATCACTTCCTGATGGGCCACCAGTCCCGGCAGCCGCACGCTGTGCACCCGCACGCCGTCGCGCACGCCGCCTCGGACGCCCTCGAGCGTGAAGGCCTCGGTGGCGGCGTCCCGGGCGGGCTGCCCGCCGCGGGCGCGCACGATCAGCTCCGCCGTGCGCGCCGCCGTTCCCGACGGCGCGTCGCGCTTGCGGTCGTGGTGCAACTCGATCACCTCGACGCTGTCCAGATGCGGGGCCGCCATGGCCGCCATCTGCATCATCAGCACGGCGCCGATGGCGAAGTTCGGGGCAATGAACGCGCCGACGCCCGTCGCGTCGGCGCGTTCGCGGATGGCTTCAACCTGCGCGTCCGACATCCCGGTCGTGCCGATCACGGGGGACACGCCGCCGGCCAGCGCCTCCAGCGCATGGTCCGCCGCGGCGTCCGCCACCGAAAAGTCCACCACCACGTCGGGCGAGGTCGCCTGAACGGCGGCCTCGAACTCCGTGAAAAACGGGGCGCTGCCAGGCGAGGGCACCCGGTCGATCCGGGCGACAAGCTCTAGATCGTCGGCGCCCTCCACGGCCGCCACGACCGCTTGGCCCATTTGGCCGCTGGAACCAAGCACGGCTACTCGGAGCATGGCGCGGGTCCTAGTCGAACCTTCGACCGCCGCGCGGCGGTCGTCCGCGACGTCCGCCGCCGCGCCCGCCAGGTCCGTCTCGGCGACCACCGTCTCGGCGACCACCGCCACGCGGACCGTCGCGCCCCGGACGCGGCGGAGCCGTGGCCAGGGTCTCGGCGGGCGTCAGGTCTTGCAGCACCGCGCGCCGCGACAGGTTGATGCGGCCCAGGTGATCGACCTCGACCACCATCACCATGATGTCGTCGCCTTCGGCCACGACGTCATTGACGGAGCCCACCGGCTCCTCGGCCAGCTCATTGATCGGGACGAGGCCTTCCTTGCCGGGCACGATCTCGACGAACGCACCAAAGTTCATGATACGCGTCACCTTGCCCAGCACCTTGCGACCGATCTCGACCTCACCCGTCAGGTCTTGGATCATCTGGACGGCGCGGTCCGTGCCCTCGCGGGTGGCCCCGCCGACGGTCACCGTGCCGTCCTCCTCGATGTCGATGCTGGCGCCCGTCTCGGCCTCCAGGCGGCGGATCATCTTGCCGCCCGGCCCGATCACCGCGCCGATGCTATCCGGCGAGATCGAGACCTGCGTGATCTTGGGCGCAAACTCGCCCACGTCGTCGCGCGGTTCGGCAATGCTCACCCGCATCACGTCAAGGATCTGCAAGCGCGCCTCGCGGGCGCGCTGCACCGCCGCCTCGATCATCTCGGGGGTCAGGCGCTTGATCTTGATGTCGACCTGGACGGCGGTCACGCCCTCGGCCGTGCCCGCCACCTTAAAGTCCATGTCGCCGAAATGATCCTCGGCGCCCTGGATGTCGGTGAGCACCGTGAACCGGCCGTCGTCGCCGGCAATCATGCCAATGGAGATGCCCGCAACCGGGGCCTTGAGCGGCACCCCGGCGTCCATCAGGCTCAACGTGCTGCCGCAGGTCGAGGCCATGGACGTGGACCCGTTGGACGACAGCACCTCCGATACCACGCGGATGGTGTAGGGAAAGTCCTTGAGATCCGGCAGCACGGGCGCAATCGCGCGCTCGGCGAGCGCGCCGTGGCCGACCTCGCGGCGCTTCGGCGATCCCAACCGGCCGGTCTCGCCGCTGGCATACGGCGGCATGTTGTAGTGGTGGATGTAGCGCTTGGGCTGCACCATGGCTTCCAGGTCGCTGAGCCCGATGCGCTGCACGTCGCGCGGGGTGCCGAGCGTGGTCACCGCAAGCACCTGGGTCTCGCCGCGCTGAAACAGGCCGGTGCCGTGGATGCGCGGCAGCACGCCCACCCGCGCCGAGAGCTTGCGCAGCGAGGATTCATCGCGTCCGTCCGGGCGAATTCCCTCATTGAGGATCAGCGCGCGGACGGCCTCCGACTCCACGTCGTGCAGGGCGTCGTCGATCCGTGCGGCCTCGTGCTCGTCGCCAAGCTCGGCCTCGGCGTCCGCGGCGACGGCTCCCAGCAGCGCCTTGCGCTCCGCGCGATCCATCACCCGCGCCGCGTCCTGAATCCTGGACCCGTAGCGCGTGCTGACCGCTTCGAGCAGCTCGTCGGACGGCTTGATGATGTCCACGTCACGCGCCGGCTTGCCGGCCAGCTCCTTGAGTTGCAGTTGGATGTCGACCAGGCCCTGGAGCTGCTCCTGCCCCCAGTTGATCGCGCGCACGACGGTGTCGTCGGGCACGACCTGGGCGCCGGCCTCAAGCATCACCACGCCCTCACGCGTGCCTGCCACGACCAGGTCGAGCGTCGGGTCTCCACCCTCGGGGTCGTTGGGCGCGTTGGCCACCAGCTCGTCGCCGTCTAGGCCCACCCGTAGGGCGCCCACGGGGCCCTCGAAGGGCAGCCCGGTGAGCATCAACGCGGCCGAGGCGGCCACGATGCCCATCACGTCAGGCTCGTTCTCCCCGTCGTGCGTCAGCAGCGTCAGGACGATCTGCGTGTCATTGCGCATCCCATCGGGGAACAGTGGCCGGATGCAGCGGTCCGCCAAGCGGCCGGCAAGGATGCCCGACAGCGGCGGACGGCCCTCGCGGCGCAGCACGCTGCCCGGAATGCGGCCGATCGAATAGGCCCGCTCCTCGAACTCGACCTGGAGCGGAAAGAAGTCCAGCCCCTGGCGGGGGCTGGAGCAAACGACTGTCGCGAGCAGGGTCGTGTCGCCGTAGCGCGCCACGACCGCGCCGTCCGCCTGACCGGCCAACTCGCCGGTCTCGAGGCTGAAGGTTCGCCCTCCCAGCTCGGTTTCAACTCTGTGCATATCGCACGTCTCCCGGGCGGGCCGGCGGAACAAGCGAAGAAAGGAGGGGGCAACCGGAGTTGCCGGCTCGTTTCTTAGCTCGTCCGCGAGATTCGACCCGCCGAACTATGCCGAAGCGAAGTACATGAGGCCCGTCGGTGCAGCTTCGGCGATGAACCGGGGGCTAGGGACCATGAGAAAGGGTTTCGCTGAACGGGGCGCCGTCGGCACACAGGGCCGGTGACTATTGGCGCACTCGCAAACCAAGGGTGGTGATCACCTCGCGGTAGGTCTCGGGCTGTGTGCGCCGTAGGTATTTGAGCAAGCGGCTCCGCCGTCCAACCATGCGCAGCAGCCCGTAGCGTGTGTGCTTGTCGCCGCGGTGCTGCTTCAGGTGCTCGGTGAGCTCTTCGATCCGCGCGCTCAGCCCGGCAATCTGCACCGGCGCCGAGCCCGTGTCGTCACTGTGCAGGCGCAACGCGTCGACCTGCTCGCGTTTGGGCGAAACGAAACCCACGGTGGCTCCAGAAGAATCACGGGCGTCCAAACGGGCGCTCGTATCGAGTATCGGGGCGGAAGGTGATCCGCCCATCACCGGCCTCAGTGTACCGCACGATCAACGCCCGAAAAGAGACGGCAGCGGGCGACGTTGAGTCCGTCATTCCCCCGAAGGAGACCTTTGCGT
>DAOUKN010000117.1:0-2468 GCA_034421255.1 Chloroflexota bacterium
GCCCGTAGTAGGTCGGATGGAGGCACTTGTTGGCGCGCTCCGGCGTGTCGACGCAGACCTCGCACACGCCGCACGCGTTGAGCGGCGGCAGCATCACGTGGTCGCCTTCGCGGAGCGGCGTGCCCGTCGCATCGGTGCGCAGCTGCGGCCCGATCTCTTCCACCACGCCCGCCAGCTCGTGACCCAGCGTGATCGGCCAGGGCAGCTCGCCCGGCCAGTGCCCCTGGAGGATGTGCAGATCGGTGCCGCAGACGCCGCATGCCTCGATGCGAATCAGCGCGCCCCGCGGCGGTATGGACGGCCGGGGAACCCGCCGCAGCACCGGAGGCGTGCCGGGACCGTCGAAGGTCACGACGCGGACATCGCGGGCGGCAGTCATTGGCATTAGCGTCGGCAAATCCGAGTTTCAGTATGCCCGCCGTCAAGCACTCTGGTATGAATGCCGCGCAGCCGTCCGCCGGAGCCAAGGGCCATGGCCGAAATCCGCGGCGTGATTCCCATCCTCAAGACGCCGTTCGATCTCGAGGATCGAGTGGACGAGGAGAGCCTGCGCCGCGAGGTGGACTATTGCATCGACGCCGGCGCGCACGGCCTGGGGATCGCCTTCGGCAGCGAGTTGCCCAAGCTGAACGAGTCCGAGCGCACCCTGGTGGCACGGGTGACTATCGATCAAGCGCGCGGGCGTGCTCCCATCGTTATGTCAACCGGGTATCCGTCTACTGTGCTGGCCGTGCGCGCCAGCCAGGAGGCCGAGGCGCTCGGCGCGGCCGCGGTGATGTTGATTCCGCCGACGAACGGCCTTCCGGAAGCGGAGCTCCACGGCTATTTCAGGGCCGTGGCCGCGGCCATTCGCCTTCCCATCGTCGTGCAGGTGATGACCGGCGCGCACCTTTCGGGCGACGAGCTGGCGGCGCTGGCCCGGGCGGTTCCGCAAATTCAATACGCCAAGGTCGAGAGCGCCCCGCCGGCGGAATCCGTGGCCGAGGCCATTGCCAAGGCCGGCGACCGCGTCACGATCATCGGCGGCGCCAGCGGCAGCGCGCTCATCGAGGAGCTGGAGATCGGCTCGCAGGGCACCATGCCCCACGCGGCCCTGGTCGGATCGTTCGTGCGCATTTGGGACCTCTGGCATGCAGGCCGGCGGGAGGACGCCCGCGAGACGTGGCAACGTGAGATCGCGCCCCTGAACGCCATCGGCGGGGCCGTGTACAAGGAGATGCTGCGGCGCGAGGGCGTGATCGCGCACAGTCACTTCCGCGCGCCGGCAGAGAGTCAATTGGACAACGAGGCACTGCGCAAGCTGGATCGGCTCTGTGAGACGCTTGGGATCGGCTGACCGCCCGCACCCGGCATGATGCGCCCATGATCGAAACGATCGTTTTCTTTGTCATCGTGGGCACGATCGTGCTTGGCTTTGGCCTCGACGTGGGATACCGGCTGTGGCGTGCCGCGACGCGGCGCGATGGAAGCGATGCGCCGACGGCGGTTTCTCCGGAGTTGCCGGTCGACGAGGGCTAGGTCCGGCCTAGATTCCCGCCCCGTATCGAGTACGGGGCAGGCTCTTCGCGGGAATGACGGGTCGGATTCCCGGAGACTGCGACCGGCGCGAACGGGTCCATGCGCATCGGCAGCCCAGCGGCCACCAGCTCGCGCTTGACGCGCTCGATGCTGATCATCTTGAAGTGAAAGATCGACGCCGCCAGCGCGGCATGGGCCCGGCCCTCGACCAACGCCTCGCGGATGTGCTCGATCGACCCGGCGCCCCCCGAGGCGACCACCGGCACCGGCACGGCGTCGCAGACGGCGCGCAACTGGTCCAGGTCGTATCCGGCGCGCGTGCCATCGGCGTCAATGCTGTTCATCACGATCTCGCCCGCGCCCAGCTCGACCCCTCGCTGGGCGACCTCGATGGCGTCCAGGCCGGTGGGCGTGCGCCCGCCGTCCAGCACCACCTCCCACCAGGGGGAATCGCGGTCGCTGCGAAGCTGCGCGTCGATGGAGAGCACGATGCACTGCGATCCAAACCGGTCGGCGCCGATCCGGATCAAGTCTGGTTCGCGGTGGGCGGCGCTGTTGATGGACACCTTCTCCGCCCCGCGCCGCAGCATGGCGTACATGTCGTCGGCATTGCGCAGACCGCCGCCCACGGTGAGCGGAATGAAGACTTCGGACGCCACGCGCTCGACGAGGTCGCCCATGATGTCGCGGCCCTCGGCGGAGGCCGTGATGTCGTAGAAGACCAGCTCGTCGGCGCCCTCCCGGTCGTAGCGCGCAGCCAGCTCGACGGGATCGCCGGCGTCCACGTCGGCGGAGAACTTGACGCCGCGGACGTTGCGGCCGTTCTTGACGTCGAGGCAGGGAATGATGCGGCGGGTCAGCATCGGGCTTCACCGGCGGCGGCCTGGATGGCCTCGGCCAGCGAGAATGCCCCGCGGTACAGGGCGCTGCCGATGATGACGCCGGACGCC
>DAOUKN010000118.1:0-9728 GCA_034421255.1 Chloroflexota bacterium
GGACAACGGCGGCGTGGCGGCCGTTCACTTCTGCTCGCGGGTGCTGCTCGATTCGGGGCACGCCACCATCGACGACGTGCTGACGCACATCGACTACCTGGTTGACATGGGCGGCATCGAGAGCGTCGGCCTCGGTCCCGACTATCTCCTGGACGGCACCCAGCGCACTCGAAACGTGAGCTTCAATCAGCGAATTGCCGAGGACGAATTCACCTGGGCCAAGGACTTCGAGGACACCAGCACGTTGCCGAACGTCACGGTGGCGCTGCTCGAGCGCGGCTACACGGAGGACGAGACCCTGAAAATCCTGGGCGGCAACATGCTGCGCGTTATCGAGGCGTCGCTGCCCTGACCCTGTTCGCCGCGGACAAGGCGCCGGCGGTTGCCTAGGCTCCGACGAATCGCTGCGCGTTCAGCCCCAGGATGTTGTCCACGCCAGCCTGGTCGAGGAACGGCGCCTCGCGGATGGCGCGGATGAGGTCCTCGAAGGGCTGCACGCCCATGTAGGGCCAATCCGTGCCCCAGTGAATCCGGTCGGCCCCGATGCCGCCGACGAGGATCTCCAGGATCGTGAGCGCGCTCAGATATGGATAGGGCTCTTCGGCGCCGATCACGTGCTGATAGGCCCCCAGATCGCAGTGGAGATTCGCGTGCGCCAGCATGAACTCGATGACCTCGTCGAGCAGGTGATAGCGCAGCGGCGCTGACGGATTCTCACGGTCCCGCAGCGCGGGGGTGCCGTAGTGGGCCAGTTGGATCTTGACGTCCGGGAAGTCGGCGACAAGCTCGCCGAAGCCTTGCACGTACTCCGGGAACGAGTCGTACTTCCCGAGCACGCTGGGCGCGAACCACGGATAGTGGACGTACCACCAGGAGAGGTCGATGATGCAGGGCTTGCCGCGTTCGCGCAGCAGCTCGAAGATCGGCCGCCAGCGGGGATCGCCCATCTCGGTATCGACGAACAACGGCAGCAGCTTGAGGCCGGCTGCGCCGAGGTCGAGGTCCGCGGCCGCTCGCTCGACGTAGCCGGGCACGCGCGGGTCGATCGAGTCCGAGAACCAGATGAAGCGATCGGGATGCTGCCGCCACATCCTTACGAAGTACTCCTTCGTCAAATAGTGCTGGAAGACGGCCAGCCTGTGTTCGCGATCGCCGGCTGGGTAATGCGCCATGATGTCGACGGGCGTGTAGCTGATGAGGAAGACCTTGTCAATACCGGCCCGATCCATTTGCTCGATGAGGTCCGGGGCGCTCGCGCCCCAGCGGTTGCCCGGCCAGAGCGGAAAGTTCTCGGCGGCGCCGGGAACCGAGCGGTCGAAGATGTGGGTGTGCGCGTCGATGATCATGGGTGCTTCCTGACTCGGTGGACGGAGGACGGCGGGATCGGCCCTGGCACTTACTGGAGGTAGTCGAGGTAGTCGGTCTGCGAGTCGAGCATTTCCTCGACCATTCGCTCGATCTCGGCCGGGGTGAGGATGGCGGCCGTCAGCGGATCCAGCAGCACGGCTTGCATCGCCATGCGGCGGTCAGCGGCGAGGCCCGCCGTCACGCACATCTCTTGCACGCTGATGTTGGAAAGGTTCAGCGCCGCAAGCTGCGTCGGCAAGTCGCCGACGTGGCACGGCTGCACGCCGGTCTTGTCCACCAGGCAGGGGACTTCAACACAGGCGCCCGCCGGCAAGTTGGTAATGAGGCCGGTGTTCTCCACGTTGGCGTTTACGCGGAGCGGCGTGTCGGTCTCGATGGCGTGAATGATCTGCACGCCGTACTCGTGGCTGCGCGAAAGGTCCAGCGGCTCCGTCGAGGCCAGCTGCTTTCTGACCTTCTCCTGTGACGCCTCGCGGTCGATTGGCCAGAAGTTCGGATAGTCCCACTTCTCGGGAAGGTATTTCGTTATCAGGTCGGTGTTCTTGCGGTAGTAAGGGATGTACTCCGACATGTGGTTGCTGGACTCGGTGACGAAGTAGTCGAAGTGCTTGAACATGTCGAAGCGAATCGGGTCTTGCGCCACGATCTCCGGGTCCTCGCTGGCCTGCCAGATGAGCGGGTAGGCGTCCTGGTCCTGGTGCTCGAACCGGAGGAACCAGGCCATGTGGTTGATGCCGGCCACCCAGTAGGTCACCTCGTCGGCGGGGATGTTGCAGTACCCGGCCAATTGCCGGGCCGTGCCCTGCACGCTGTGGCAGAGGCCGATGGTCTCGATGTCGGTAGCGGCATTCATGGCCCAGCAGTTGATGGCCATGGGGTTGGCGTAGTTGAGCAGCAGCGCGTCGGGGCAGACCTCTTCCATCTCGTCGGCAAGCTCCAGCAGAAATGGAATGGTCCGCAGGCCGCGGAAGACTCCGCCGGGCCCAAGCGTATCGCCGACCGTCTGGTCGATGCCGAATCGGGCGGGAACCTGGATGTCGATCTCGAACGGCGCCACGCCGCCGATCATCACCATCACGATCACGTAGTCCGCGTCCTCGAGCGCCTCGCGCCTGGTGGCCGGGGCTTCGATGCGCATGCCGGCGCCGAGCTGCTGGACCGCCCGCTCGGCGTGGGCCCGGGTAGTGGCCAGCCGCGCCTGGTCGACATCGACGAGCGTGATGGTCGAGTCGGCCAGCTCCGGATAGGTCAGCATGTCGCCGATCAGGCGCGTGGCGAAGACGGTGCTGCCGGCGCCGATCATGGCCACCTTGGGCATGTCGCGGCCTTCCTTGCGCGAGTGGGGCTCAACGCGTCCACTGTCGTCGCCGCAGAAGCTACCACGCCGGAGTCACCGGGGCGGTCGCGGACGACGTCGCCGTCGATTGGTGCCTGCGAAACACGCCACAACGCCGAACATGGTCCGGGTGGGGTAGCGTTATGACGGTGCGTCGGCATGGGTCGGCGCAGTGCGGGGAGAAATAGATGCCCAAGGTCGTGATACGAGAGAGCGACGCGCAGGTCTTCGATCGCGGATCGGGAGTTCGGAGCATTCCGCTGATGAACGGCGACCGCGGCTCACAGAACGTCTCGTCCGGCATGACCATCATGGAGCCCGGCGCGGGCTTGCCCATGCACTTTCACGACACCGAGGAGTGCATCACCTGCGTCGAGGGCGAAGCGATGTGCTCGGTCGACGGCGAGGTGCTGAAACTGCGACCGTTCGATCACATCTGGATCGCCGAGGGATCGCACCACCGGTTCTGGAACGAGGGCGCGGAGGCGATGCGCATCGTTTGGACCTACGGCAAGCCGGAGGTCATGCGGACGTTCGCCGACTCCGGCAAGACCGTGCGTCACATGTCCAAAGGCGATGTCGCGCGACCGACGTGAATGAACCGGCCGTAGACCGCGGTGCGCTGCGGCTCGGCTCTCGCGTTCTCGAGTGGGGCGCGCGCACGTTCGTGATGGGCGTGCTGAACGTGACGCCGGACTCGTTCAGCGGCGACGGCGTGGCTGACGACTCCGAGGTGCTGCGAGCACGGATTGACGCGCTGCTCGATGCGGCGCCCGACGTCATCGACGTGGGCGGTGAGTCAACGAGGCCCGGTGCGGCGGAGATTTCGGTGGACGAGGAGATTCGTCGCGTCACTCCGGCGCTGGAGGCCATCCGCACGCGCGCGCCCGACGTGCCGATGTCCATCGACACGCGCAAGGCCGACGTAGCGCGCGCCGCGCTCGATCTGGGCGCGGTGATGGTGAATGACGTGACCGGCGGCCAGCACGATCCCAAGATTCTCGATGCCGCCGCCGAGGCCGGGGCCGCCTTCGTCGTCACCCACAATCGCCGCGGCAACGTCCGGCGATCCGCGATCGGCCCGCACGTCGAAGCCGTGGCCTACGACGACCTGGTGCGTGACGTGAGCCACGACGGCGAGCGGCTGCTCGACCGAGCGCAGCGCGCCGGCATTCCTCGTGCCCGCCTGCTCTTCGATCCCGGCTTTGGCTTCGGCAAGTCGCCCGAGCAAAACCTGGTCCTGCTGCGGGACATGCCGGCGCTCAAGGCGTTGAGGGTCCCGCTGATGGTGGGCGTGTCACGGAAGTCGTTCGTTGGCTTCGTGTTGGGATTGCCCGCCGATCAACGGCTGGAGGGTTCGCTGGCGGCCGCGGTCATCGCGGTGGCCAATGGCGCGGACATGGTGCGGGTGCACGACGTGCCGGCCACCCGGCGGGCACTGGCGATGGCCGACGCGATCTATCGTCCGGGCGGTCGGTTCGACGGCGAGCGTGGTGACGTTGGACGTCCGACTCCGGAGACCCAGGCAAAACCGCACCAGCGTGGACCGGGCAGCGGGTCCGGTCCCCTCTCCCTTGACGGGAGAGGGTTAGGGTGAGGGTGATCCGAGGCTTGGGCGTGGAGTGTCGACCACTCACACACGAGGGCCGCTCTTAGCAGAAGTGACGAAACCGTAGAAATCGGCGCGCGGAGTGCTGGACGCGTTGCCAGGCTCACGCGGCGTTCGTATGCTCAACCACTCCTTCGCGCACGCCTCATCTCAGGGTGCCGCGCCCACGTGGTGAATCGAGGTTCCGTGCGGACGGTGCTCCGCGGCCGTGACGGCCTAGAAGTGGTGATCAGCGCGGATGAGGCCTTCGTGCCCATCGGCGAGCGCCTCAACCCCACCAACAAGCCGCGACTCCAGCGCGCCTACGACGAGGGCAACTGGACCTATGTCCAGCGTGACGCCACGCGGCAGGTCGCGGCCGGCGCCACGGTGATCGACGTCAACACGGGCGATCCGCACCACGAGATCGAGAAGCGCAAGATGCGCGACGCCGTGCGCGCGGTGCAGGACGTGGTTGACGTGCCCGTATCGATCGACTCGTACACCATTGACGTGCTGCTGGCCGGGCTCGAGGTCGCGCGCGGACGGCCGCTGGTGAATTCCGTCCCGTTCGAGGCGGACTACATGCAGGAATTGATGCCGGCGATTGCCGAGCACGATGCCTGCATGATCGGCATGTGCACCAAGGGTGGCGCTGCCATGCCGGAGACGGCCGAGGAACGGGTGGAGAATGCGCGCGCGTTGGTGGCGACCGCCGCCGAGCACGGCATTTCCGCCGACCGGATCGTCATTGACCCGGTGTGCCTGCCGGTGGGGGCCAACGACGTGTTTGGGCCGGGTCTGCTTGGCGCCATTCGCACGCTGCACCGGGAGGACGACCTGAACATGTCCATCGGGCTGAGCAACGTCTCGTTTGGGTTGCCGGCCCGGCGTTCTCTCAATGCGGCGACCCTGCTCATGGCCATGGAGGCCGGGCTGACGGCGGCGATCCTGGATATGACGCACAAGGAGATCAGGCACGCGGTGCTGGCCGCCAACCTGATCCGCGGCCGCGACGAGTACTCCATGAGCTGGATCTCCAACTACCGCGCCGAAGAGACACGCGCCGAGGCGCGCAAGGCCAAGCGCGCCGGGGGCTAAGTCAGCTAGCGTCGACCGGCGAGGCTTCCGTGACCGCCGCCGCCAGGCGGGCGAAGCCCATGCCGTTGCTGGCTTTGAGCAGCACGGCGTCGCCGGCTGCTAGCTCCTCGCGAAGCCATGCGGCCGCCGCGTCCACGGCAGTCGAGATCGATGCGGCGTCGCCGGTATCCGCGGGAATCACGTCTACCGCTTGCAGACCCGCCGCGCGAGCGCCCGCGGCAATCTGGGCGGCCAGCGCGCCGACACAGAGCAGCCGATCGGCGCTGGCGGCATCCCGTCCCACCTGCCGATGGGCTGCCGGGGCAAAGCTGCCCAACTCGAACATGTCGCCCAGCACGGCGATGCGGCGGCCCGGGACCGACACCGCGTGAAGCGTGTCCAGGGCGACCTTCATCGAGGCGGCGTTTGCGTTGTAGGTGTCGTCGAGCAGCAGACCGCCGCCCGGCAGCGCCTGGAGCCGCATGCGGTGCGGCGCGGGTCGAAAGTCGCGCAGGCCGTTACAGGCCGTGGCCGGGTCTATGTCCAGCGCCTGAGCGGCCGCGACTGCCGCGCCGAAGGCGAGATCAATGGCGCCTGCGGTGCCGGCCACGTCGATGGTGTCGCTGAAGCTCCCGGACTCGATGCGCACGCCGGTTCCCGGTGGATCGATAAGCAGCGTGGCGCTCACCCGCACGTCCGCTGCGTCCGACCGGCCGAACGACACCACCGGGCCGAGCGCGCGACGGCGCAGCGTCTCGGACCAGGGGTCGTCGGCGTTCACGATGGCCGGTCCACTCTCTGGAAGGGCTTCGAAGAGCTCCCCCTTGGCCGTGGCGATGGCCTCCATCGAGCCAAACAGCCCCAGGTGTGCCCCGGCTATTGATGTGATGACGCCGGCATCGGGCTTCGCGTAGCTGCAGTAGTGGGCGATCTCCCCCACGACCTGCGCGCCGATCTCGACGACCGCGTAGCGGTGCGCGGGCGTCAACCGCGACAGGGTGGTCGGCACGCCCACCTCGGCGTTCTCGCTGCGTTCGGTGGAAAGCGTGGAGCCGGCGGCGCCCAGGGCGGCGGCTAAGGCCTCTTTGGTAGTTGTCTTGCCGTTGCTGCCCGTGATGCCGACGAACGTCGCCGACGAGCGCGAGCGCAGCGCGCCGGCCAGTCGTTCGAACGCGGCCTGCGGCTCCGCGGCAACGACCTGGCGCTCGACGGGATGATCCGGGTCGGGCCGGGCGCACAACACCGCCGCCGCGCCGCCGGCGAAGGCGTCGCCGATGAAGTCGTGGCCGTCCACGCGCGCTCCGGGAAGCGCCACGAACAACATGCCCGGTTGGATGCGGCGGCTGTCGAAGTGCGCGGCGGACATGGTGAGTTCATCCGCGCCGGGAGGCGGTGGCTGGTCGGCAGCCACGGCCACGTCGGCCAGCGTGAACATCAGCCGTCGATCCCCGGCACCGCGTCGCGGATTCGACACCGCGCGCTGGCGTCCAGGTCGAGACGTTCGACGGCCTCGTCGAATACGCGGAGATACCACCGGCGACGCGCCGCATATGTCGAAGCCCGGTCGCCCTGCGACGCCGCCCGCCCGCGGCGCTCTCGAACGGCGGCGGTGGCGGCGTAGGTCAAGCCGCGCTCGGCGGCGGCGGCCCAAAACACCTGGATTGATCCGGCGGAGTCGGACTCGCCGGCGAGCCGGGCCGCCCGGTCCTCCATGGCGTCCGGGGAGAGCCCGAAACTCGGAAACGTCAGCAGGTCGGCCGCGTCCAGGTCGGGGGCGGCCACCGCCAGAGTTTCCCAGTCGATGACGGCCAGCCGTCCGCCGGGGCGCGGCATCAGGTTGAGCGGCGAGAACCCGTTGTGCACCACTCGCCGCGGCGCGCGGATGAGCGGTTTGACGATGCCCGCCTCGAAGCCCCGCCAGGGAAGCTGCGGGGACAGCGCTCGCGGCGCGACATTGGGCTCGGGTGTGGTCGCTGGATCACGGAGCCGGGCCGCGGCGATGGCCAGGCGTCGCTGCAACGTGTCGCGCGTGATGCGGTCCAGATCGCTCTGGTACGCCAGTGCCCGGAGCATGCCCTGGTGGCGCGATGCGACCTCGCGGAACGCGGCCAACGCTTCGACGGCGCAATCCAGCAGGCCGGCGCGCTCGCTGGCGTCCGCGGACTCGAGCTCGTCGGCCAGGGAATCGGATCCCAGGTCCTCCATGACCACGGCGGCGAAGGCGTCTGTGGCGAGCATGGCGCCGTACGGCTCCGGGGCCAATCCGGGCGCCTGGCGGCTGAGCAGGTCCAGCGCCCGCTCCTCGCGCCGCCAGCGGTGGTGGAAATACCGGTCGGCAGCCGGCCGGTACACCTTCACGATCAATGACGCCGGACCCGAGCGAAGGCGCCAGATTTCATGCCGCGCGTCGGCGGCAACGGCGTGCCACGTCCACGGGCCGGCGTCCCCGGCGGCCGCCAGGATTGCGCTCACGCCGGCGCGCAGGTCCGCGCTCGCGCCCGATATGCTCACGTCGCCGGCCGTTTCACATTGGCCAGCAACTCTTCGAGAGTCGCGTCGAGCACGTGGGCGTTCATGGGCTGATCGAGGAGGCCCCTGTCCGCGGCTGCCTCGACCGCACTTGCGTCGCCCACCACGCGTCGCTGTCGCGCCAGAAGCCATCCGAGCAACCGGATGGGCCGGCCGTGAAACAGCAACAGGAAGTCGCCGTCGGCAGTCACGAATGCGGGTCGGGTCCACGTGGCCGCGCCCCAGAACGCCGCGCCCACCGCCGCCGCGAGGGCAATCGCGAGCGCCGCCCACGCCGAATCGAGCATCGCGGCTGCGATGACGCACAGGCCCGCGGTGGCGGCGGTGCTGGCCCAAAAGCCCAGCACGATCTTTTGCCGATTCAGGCCAACGATCTCCCAGTGGTAGTGCAGCGGAGACGCCAGCAGCGGCAACGGAAACTGCTGATGGGGAACCGGCGAGCCGTCAGGGAGCCGGGGATCGCGCCAGCGCCGGTATAGCGGCACCAGGATCTTTGCTTGCAGGAGCGACGAGAGGCCTTCCAGCAGCAGCGGCGCCGCGATCACCGGCCACAGCAGGTCGACGCCCGCCACGATCGCCGCCGCCGCCGAGGCCGCTCCCAGCATCAGGGCTCCGCTGTCGCCGATGTAGATGCTCGCGCGACGTTTGGCGCCGCGATTGGCCGGCGACCACTCCGACGGCAGATTCCACACCAGGAGACCGGCGGCAATGGCCGCCACGCAGAGCGGCCAGCCGGCGTGGCCGACCCCCGCGGCGAGCCCGGCCACCAGCGCGGCGCCCGCGGTCGCGATGGTCACGGTGCCCGGCGTAAGACCGTCCATGCCGTCGCTGAAGCTGGTCGCCAGCGTGGTTCCGAGGATGAGCGCGACATACCAGGCACTCAGCGGCACGTGCGCTCCCGGCCCGAGCCAGTGCGCCATTGCGTAGGGCGATGTCGAGCCGGATGCGTGGGCGCCGGGTCCCACCAATAGCGCCGTCGCGCCGACGCTGAGGATGAGAGCGATGACCAGGTAGGCGCCCTCGGGCACGCCGCGCCCGACGCGCGTCTTGCGCAGGTCGTCGGCGAGCCCGAAGAGAAAGAACCCGGCCGCGACGACCAGCACCCACCAGGCGCTGGAGGCGGCCGGACCGGCGGACAATAGAGTTGCGGCGATGACGGCGGCGACGGCGGCGGCAACGCCGCCCACCAGCGGCAGCTTGCCGGACACGCCGAGCGGCGCGGCAATCTGGTGCGCGCCGCGCTTGACCTCCGCCGAGCGAAAGTGCGGCCAGAAACGCCGGAGCGCGACCGAACCGCCCGCGGCAATGACGAAGGCGCAACCGGCCGCCAGTCCGATCGCCAACCCAGGCTCTATGCGACCCTCCGACGTGTGGCGGGCGTCAGGGTTACGGTAGCAATCAGTCGCGCCGCGCTTCCGCGCCAACAGACGCATATACGTCGAGAATCTTGCCCACCTGTCGCTGCCAGGAAAACTCTTGCTCAGCGCGAGCCCTGAGATTCTCGCCGTAGGTCCGGCGTGAATCGGCGTCTCGCACCAGACGCAGGATTTCACTGGCGAGCGCCGGCACCGACCCTTGCTCGGCCAGGCGGGCGTCGGGGCCGAGGAATTCGGCGGCCACTCCGCGCGCGTAGGCCACGGTTGGCAGGCCGGTGGCCATGTAGTTCAGCACCTTGCCGTTGCCCTCCGTTTCCGACCGCTTGGGCGCCACCGCCAGGTCGCAGAGCCGCAGATACGCCGGCGCTTGCGCATAGGGAATTCGGCCCGTGAACGTCGCGTGCTCGGCCAGGCCCGCCTGCCTGGCCGCGCGCTCGTAGTCGGCGGCATT
>DAOUKN010000119.1:0-2231 GCA_034421255.1 Chloroflexota bacterium
CCGTGTCCCCCGCCTCGTCAATCCCCCGCGTCAGGTACCGCGTGGCGACGATGTCGATCGGCCCGTCGATGGTCGCAACCGCGACGTACGGTGACTGTCCGCCCGCCGTTGGATAGATGCTCGCCAGCGCCAGCCACGCGACGCCGAGTGCAAACAAGATGCCGATGCACCAGCGTCTCAGCCGTCGCTGCCGAGCCATCGGGCACCCTCCGCGCGGCCGAACCTATCCCCAGCCGCGCCCTACTCGCCGTCGCTCAAGTATGCGCTATCGGCCCGCGGCTCTCTGGTCGAATCACTCCGGTCCAGGCGCCGTTCGCCCGCTCGGGCCGTAGACGCGAAACGTGTCGGGTCCGTAGGGCGACGGCACGAATGCGTCGTTCCGCGCCAGCCGTGTGTACGTCCCGTCGAGCACCGGGAGCGCGATCTCGGGCACCAGCGAGACGAATTGGTCAGGGGTGCGTCGCAAGTCCGCGGCGCTGAACACCTCCACCTGATCGGCCTCCGGCGAGACCACGCGAGGCTGACCGCTAAGGTGTCGCATTTCGAAGATCACGAAGGTGTTCAACTCACCGGGATCGACGCGATGGCGCACGGCCACGATGCCCTCCGGCTCGGCCTCGATCCCGGCTTCTTCCCGCACTTCCCGCACCAGCGCCGCCTCGAGCGATTCGCCGGGATCGACCTTGCCGCCGGGGAACATGAACTTGCCGCGGTGCCGGCTGTAGGTCAGCCGCACCAGCACGATGCCGTCGCCGAGACGCACCACGCCCCCGACGGCGATCACGGTGCGATGGCCGGAAGGTCGAGACATGGCCCCAAGCCTAGCGAGCCGTCAAAATCGGTCGCGCCCGAACGCCGCATGGCAATCCATGACCGGCGTTGTTGGGCAAGCCTCCCGTGGGCAACAATCGGCCGGGTCGCCGACCTCGGTATCCGCTCATGCCCGATGCACCGCCGCCGTTCCAAGGCTCGCACCGCGCCTACGACTCCATTGTTCGTCCGAACGTGCGCATTCCCGCCCGCGACGGCGTGCTGCTGGCCGCCGACATCTACCTGCCCGCCCGCAACGGCGAGGTGGTGGCTGGGGCGTTCCCGGCCATCGTCGAGCGCACGCCCTATCTCAAGGACGGCACCAGCTACGCCCGGCGCGGACATTGGTACGCCCGGCGCGGCTACGCCACGGTCATCAACGACGTCCGCGGGCGCGGGCAATCGTCCGGCGAGTGGTATCCCTTTGCGCTCGAGGCGCCTGACGGCTACGACGTCGTCGAGTGGGTGGCCGCGCAACCGTGGTGCAACGGGCGCGTGGGCACCATGGGCGCCAGCTACGCCGGGTCGGACCAGAGCGCCCTGGCCACGCTCAACCCGCCGCACCTCGCCTGCCAGGTCGTCGGCCAGGGCACTAGCAACTATCACGTGTCGTCGCTGCGGCAAGGCGGCGCGCTGGAGCAGCGGTTCATTCGCTATGCGTTCCGCATGGCGCGCACCAGCCGCGAGGCCCTCGCCGATCCCGACCTGAAGCGCACGTTCGACGCCGCCGATCTCCAGATCCCCGAGCTCTTCGGCCCACCGCTGCGATTTCGCCCCGGACGCACCGCCCTGCGCTTGCTGCCCACATACGAGCAATGGGCCTGGGACATCCTGACGCGCGGCGTCTACGACGAGTACTGGATGCAGCGCGGCTACACCATCGACCGCTATTGGGACGAGCACTCCGACGTGCCGGTGCTGTTCCAGAGCGGCTGGTACGACACCTATCCACGCGGCGCGATTGCCAATTTCCTCGCCCTCGGCGAGCGCAAGTCGAGTCCCATGCGGCTCGTGATGGGTCACTGGCGACATGGCGAAGGCACGGTCGAAGAAAGCACGGCCGGCGATGTGGAGCTGGGCATCGACGCCGCGGCGCCCGCCTACGACGACATGCGGCTGCGCTTCTTCGATGAGCACCTGAAGGGGCTTGACACGGGCTTACGCAGAGAGCCGCCCGTGCGTTACTTCGTCATGGGCGGCCGCGCGGGGCGCCCGCCGGCGGATCTCGACGCCTCCCTCTGGCACGGCGGTCGCTGGGAAAGCGCGACCACGTGGCCCCCGCCCGAATACCAGGAGCGGTCGCTTTTCCTTCATCCCGACGGCTCACTTCAAGCGCAGGCGCCGGCCGACCGGCACGAGCCGACCCGCTACACCTACGACCCACGTGATCCGGTGCCCACCGCCGGCGGGTCGATCAGCGC
>DAOUKN010000120.1:0-7094 GCA_034421255.1 Chloroflexota bacterium
ATCGGCCGCGGCGCGTCGGGCAACACGATGCCGAGTTCGGTCAGGCGATCTTCGAATGACATGCGCGGGTCATTTCTCGCAGCTATCCGTGGGCGCGCATTGTAGGCGGCCAAACATCTCGTGGTTGCGAGGCGTAGAGCGGTCGGTGAGCCCCCGCCTCACGGGAAAGTTTGGGCGTCATCTGCGCACGCGGAGGAAGGATCGGCTCCGCGATCCGTGGCTTCCGGCCTGCCGCCGGCGAATATCAGGGCAGCCAGGCTGAGTTGAGGAGTGTTAGCCCGATTAGGTGGATATATGAGATTGGAGCGCCCGAGGCAAGGAGTTGCGCCGCGCTGAATGTCGTTCCGACAATGCCGAACACAATGGCCGCGAGGCCGAGCGCCCAGGCGCCGGAAGTATGAGTCTTCCGCACTAGGATGACGCCTGCGCTCACAGGCACCACACTCAGCGCAACGATGAGCGGCACAAACAGGAGAATTGAATCCATAGTACTATATAAGAAAAGTTCCCCAGGGACCATTATCAAGGTGGATATTATTACGGACATGCTATAGACCGTCCCAATGACACCAAGCGCGATGACTATATGTCCTGACGCTGACACGATGGATATTTCATCCTTTATTATCAGCAGAATACCGACGGTTGATGATGCCAACAGAACCGCGACTATCATGGCGATATTCACTGTTGTTGATGCGTGCCAACCTTCGAAGAGCGCAAGAAAACTCGTGACGTCAGCCGCCTTATAAATAGCTCCAATGATGCCTAGCATGACGACCAGAATCCCGAGCGACCTCACAAGAGATATTCCTCTGCTCCGCAGCAAGAAGACTCCCACGACCGGTGGTGCGACGGTTAGTGCCGCGGCTTGAGTCACCTGAGCGACGACCGGCCCCGATAGCTCCAGTTCGGATGTCAACAACCAAGTAGCCCATGCAGCGCTGTAGACCAACCCGACGGCTCCGGGCGTCATTGCCACGAGACCCAAGGCCTGTTGGCTCGAAAGTCCCTTCGTTCGCATCAACCGGACTCCCACTACCGCGGGCACGACGCTGAAGGCCGCGACCAAGAGAACCGAGAATGCCGTAACCGTCGGCAGGGCCAACGCGAGCTCGGCGGCAGCGTAGGCGGTCCCGACGACGCCCAGTGAGATGGTGAATATCCCCAGCGACCAGGCGCCGGATGCATTCGGTCTTCGCATCAAGAGAAGACCTGCCGGTACCAGCGCCACGGTAATCGCCACAACTAGCACGGTCCAGATGACCGTGCGCTGATTCAGGTAGGTGTCGAATCCCTCGGGCGTCGACAAGTCAGACTCGAACGCGAGCCGGTAGACCACCGAGGCCACCAGCGGCGTGAGCGGCACGATCGCCAAGGCGGCAATCAGGCTGCCGTGTTTCAGCAGGCGGCCCCTAGGCATCCGATTCGTCCAGTGCGACCTGCGCGCGATCAGCGACATGGCAGGGAACCGTGACTAGCCGCCTCGGCAGTCGAGCACGATCTTAGCGCCTTCGCCGGCCTTGGCGCGGCGCACGCCGGTGACCGCTTCGGTGAGCGGCAGCACCTCGGTCACGATGGGCTCCAGGTCCAGCAGCGGCACGAGGTCCAGGGCGCGCTGGAAGGTGTTGAGCCGGGTGTTGCTGCCCACGATGCGCAGCTCGTGCGAGAACAGGTCGTAGGGCTTGAGGTCGAACGTGGCCTCCGGATTGGCCAGGCTTAGCACGAGTATCGTGCCGCTGTCGCGCACCGAGTCGATGCAGGCTTGGAAGGCCGGGTTCACGCCGGCGGCCTCGATGCAGATGTCCGCGCCGAGACCGCGCGTGGCGTCGCGCACCGCCGCGGGCACGTCGTCTGAGGTCGGGTCCAGGATGAGGTCCGCGCCCAGCTCCGCCACCAGGTCGCGGCGTGAGGGATGGGGCTCGCTGACAAGCACGCGGGAGGCCCCGCTGTGTTTGGCCATTTGCATGGCCAGCAGCCCGATCGGTCCGGCGCCGGCCACGAACACGAAATCGCCGGCGGCGATGTCGATGCGGTCGAAGCCGCGCAGCACGCAGCCCAGCGGCTCGGTGAGGCTGACCAGCTGCGGGTCCAGGTGGTCGGGGAACCGAATGACGTTGCGGTGATCCACGACGGTGTACTCCGCCCAGGCCCCGCTGCCGCGCATCCCGCGCATGCTGGTGCAGAAGTTCGTGATGCCCTTGCGGCAGGGCGCGCACGTCTGGCAAGGCGTGCGCGGCTCCACGACCACGCAGTCGCCCACGCTCAGGTCGGGTACCGCGCTGCCGACAGCCGCGACCTTGCCGGTGAACTCGTGCCCCGGCACCCAGGGCTGGTCGTAGTTGGGCAGCCAGGCGTCGAAGGTCCAGCCGTCCCAGTAGTGGAGGTCCGTGCCGCAGATGCCGCAGAACTCCACGTCCACCGCCACGTCGGTTGGCTCGACGGCGGGGATGGGACGGGTCTCGATACGCAAGTCGCCGGGGCCGTGCAGCACGGCGGCGGTCATCGTCGTCGGAAGCATGGCGAGGGCCTCGAATCGGAGCCGTGCTGCAAGCTAGCCCGCCGCCACGGCGACGGCAACCGGCGCCGCTGGCGGATGCCTGGCCGCCGACCCTCGGTTACCATGACGCGGCGCGGTGAGCGCCTCGGGCCCAGGGAGGCAACCCATGTCTGACGAGCGCTCGGGCGCCATTGATTCCGCCATCGCGCAGATCGAGCGCAAGTTCGGCACCGGCTCGGTCATGCGCATGGATGACCAGGCCCGCGAGCCGATTCCGGTCGTCTCCACCGGCTCATTGAGCATCGATCTCGCCCTGGGCGTGGGCGGGCTGCCGCGAGGCCGTGTGGTCGAGATCTTCGGCCCGGAGAGCTCCGGCAAGACCACCCTGGCGCTGCACGCGGTGGCCGAAGCGCAGCGCGCGGGCGGGACGGCGGTTTTCACGGATGTGGAGCACGCCCTGGACCCGTCCTACGCCGAGAAGCTCGGCGTCAACATCGCCGATTTGATCGTCTAGCAGCCGAACACGGGTGAAGAGGCGCTCGAGATCACCGACGTCTTCGTGCGCAGCAATGCCGTGGACATCATCGTGGTGGACTCGGTGGCGGCGCTGGTGCCCCGCGCCGAGATCGAGGGCGACATGGGCGACATGCAGGTGGGCTTGCAGGCGCGGCTCATGTCGCAGGCCATGCGCAAGCTCACGGCCAACATCAATCGCTCGCGCGCCATCGTCGTCTTCATCAACCAGCTGCGCGAGAAGATCGGCGTCATGTTCGGCAATCCGGAGACCACGCCCGGCGGTCGCGCGCTGAAATTCTACTCCTCGGTGCGGCTCGACATTCGCCGCATCGGGACGATCAAGGTCGGCACCGAAAGCGTGGGCGCACGCACGCGGGTGCGCGTGGTCAAGAACAAGGTCGCGCCACCGTTCCGCACGGCGGAGTTCGACATGATGTACGGCACCGGCATCTCCAGGGAGGGCGACCTGCTGGACCTCGGCGTCGACCAGGGCATCCTCACCAAGAGCGGCGCCCACTACTCCTACGACGGCACGCGGCTGGGCATGGGGCGCGAAAACGCCAAGACATTCCTGCGCGAGAACGCAGACGTGGCGGAGCGTGTCGACCAGGCCGTGCGGGCGGCGACGCTGGCCCCGGCCGCCGAGGACGAGGCGGTGGCGGCGGCCGCCGGGTAGGCGGCGCCGGCCAGCGTGGACGAGGACGGCCAGGGACCGGTCGCGGCGGCTGTCAACGGTGGGCATATGGACGAAATCGTCACCAGCACCGCCGCGCTGCTGGCGCGTCGGCGCCGGCGCCCGCTGCTGCTGCTGCATGTGATCGAAGTCGGTCATCAGCAACCGCTGGAAACGTCGGACGAGCAGGCGTTGGTAGGCGCCGAGGCCATTCTGGCGGCGGCCGAGAAGCACGTGGGCGATCGCCGCGTGAAGGTGCAAACCGAGGTGTGTCAGGCGCGCGCGGCTTCGACGGCGATCATCGCGGCGGCGCTGCGCCACGACGCGGCCTCGATCGTGGTCGGCACACACCGCTTCCTGGGACAGCACGAGTGCGACCTGGGATTCACCGCGACGCACGTGCTGCGCCAAAGCCCCGTTCCGGTCACCGTGTGCTACGACCCCATCCGCTGACCGGTGGCTCTCCACGGAAGGCGCTTGAGCATGCACGACAACGGGCTGATGGTCTTCGGTTGCCGCGGACACCCCGCGCTGACCGAGGGCATCTGCCGCGAGCTGGGCTGCGAGCCCGGCGCCATGGAGACCTTCGAGTACGGCAACGACAACACGTTCGTCCGGGTGCTGGAAAACGTGCGCGAGGCCGATGTTTTCGTGATCCAGACCTCGCGCCGGCCGGTCAACCAGTCGGTGATGGAGCTGTTCATTACGATCGACGCCCTGCGCCGCGCCTCCGCCGCGCGGGTGACGGCCGTCGTGCCCTACTTCCCCTATATGCGGTCCGACAAGAAGGACCAGCCGCGGGTGGCGATCACGGCGCGCCTGGTCGCCGACCTGCTGGCCACCGCCGGCGCCAACCGCGTGCTCACGCTGGACCTGCACGCCGAACAGATTGGCGGATTCTTCAGCATCCCCAGCGACCACCTCTCGGGAATGCCGCTGCTCACCCGCTACTTCGAAGACCTGGGTTTCGACGATCTGGTGGTCGTGGGCGATACCGGGCGCATCAAGACCGCCAGCGAGTGCGCGCGGCGGCTGCGAGCGCCGCTGGCGGTGCTGGACAAGTTCCGCGACCCGCTCACGGCCGAGGTCATGGTTCGCGGGCTGGTCGGCGACGTGCGCGGACGCACGGTGCTATACGTGGAGGACGAGGTGGTCACCGGGCAGTCGATTCGCGAGGGCTTGCGAGAAATCGTGAAACAAGAGCCGCGAGCCGTATACGCTGCCTGCGTGCACCCGGTGTTCACGGACGAGGCCTACGAAATCGTGGACGCGTCGCCGCTCGAAGAGATGGTCGTGACCGATAGCATCCCGCTCGAGCCGGGCCGGCCCCTGGACAAGATTCGCGTGCTGCCGGTTGCCCCCCTGCTGGCCGAGGCCATCCGGCGCATCCACACCGGGGAATCGGTGAGCGCGCTGTTCTCGGAATCGGTGGTGGCCTGATGAATCCCACACGCACGCAGGTATCGATCCAGAAGTCGGAGGTCGAAGGGTCGCGCGGATTGGTCGCGACCAAGCATCCCGAGGCCAGTTCGATCGGCCTGGACACGCTCCAGGCCGGCGGCAGCGCGGTTGACGCGGCGGTGGCGGCGGCCTTCGCCGTCGGCGTGGCCGAGCCGTGGTCGAGCGGCATCGGCGGCGGTGGGTATGCCGTGGTGGCCGGGCCAGGCGGCGCCGACGTGGTGGCCTTTCCCATGCAATCGCCCGCCTTGGCCACGCTCGACCGGTATCCCCTGGACGGCCGAGGGGCCCTCGGCGCCTTTCTCTGGCCGGGCGTGCTGGACGACGCGAACCTGATCGGGTGGTCGTCGATGTCGATTCCCGGCGCGGTCGCCGGGCTGGCGCTGCTGCATGAGCGGCATGGCCGTCTGCCATGGCGGGAGCTGGTCGAGCCGGCGGTTGAGCTGGCGCGTCGCGGGTCGCGGCTGACGTGGTTCGACCTGCTGCAGATGGGCCGCCACGCCGCGGCCGGGCAGCGCCGCGCGGAGCTGGGGCGCGTCTACTACGCCGACGGCGGGCCGCCCCGCGCCGACGTGGGGGAGGAGCCGCTACTGGTCCAGCCCGATCTGGCCGACAGTTTGGATGCCATAGCGCGCGAAGGACCCGACGCCCTCTATCGAGGCGACCTGGCCAAGGCCATCGTCGACGACTGCGTGGCCAACGGCGGCGCGCTGCGCCGCGACGATCTGGCCCAGTACCGCGCCTGGGCGATGGAGCCGCTCGAAACGGCCTATCGCGATGCCACGGTCGTCACGCCCGGCCCGGGCTGCGCGGGGCCGACGACCGCCGGTACGCTGAACGTCTTCGAGCAGGCGTACGGCGGATCCGGGGACCAGGTCGATGCCGATCGGCTGCACGCCTACATCTGGGCCTCGCGTCTGGCGCAGGTCGATCGCTTCGTTCACATGGGCGATCCAACCATGGTCGACGCGCCCTGGGCCGAGTTGGTCGGCAAGGCGCACGCACAGGCGCAAGCCGACCTGATCGACCCGCAGCGCGCTCCCGCGTCCGAGGGTCCCGGCGACCCGTGGGCCTACATGGCCTCCGACCGCGAAATCGAGCGCCTGAAGGGCGACTCGTCCACCACGCATCTGTGCACGGCGGACGGCGACGGCACGTTCGTGTCGCTCACCAACACGCTGGGCGGGGCCTGGGGGGCGGAGATCGTCCCGCGCGGCACCGGCATCTGCTGGAACGACGGCATGTGGTGGTTCGACCCCCGGCCGGGACGCCCGAACTCCTTGCGGCCGCGCTCGTTCGGCCTCAGCAACATGACGCCCGCCATCGTCACGCGCGGTGGGCGCCCGCTGCTCGCCGTGGGCGCGTCCGGCGGACGCCGCATCACCAACTGCGTCTCGCAGATCATTTCCCACGTCGTCGACCACGAGATGGGAGCGCAGGCCGCCATCGACGCCCCGCGCATCGACGCGAGCACGCCGTGGGTCACCGCCGACGCCCGGCTGGGCGAAGCAGTGCACGATGACCTGCGGGCGCGCGGCTGGGACGTGCAGGCGCCGCCCTATCCCGAGCAGTCGGCGTTCGCCAGCCCGGTGACGATCCTGGCCGGGCCGGACGGCTCGCTGCGGGGCGGGGTCGACACATTCCACTCCGCCGAGGCGCGCGCCTGGTGACCGGCGCGTCGCCGGCGGTTGCGCAGGTCCTAACCCGGGCAGCCCGACAGATGGCCGTCGACGGCGGCGGGCTGCGCTATATCGGCTTCACGCCCGACCGCTACGTGCAGCTCCAACTGACCGGCGCCTGCGCCACCTGCCCCCGCCGCATGATGACGCTGGACCTCGCCATCGAAACGCCGCTGCGTTCTCTGGGCGCCGCGCGGGGAGTCGAGCTCATGCCGCCGGCGGCGGCCTAGCGCTATGTCCGGTAACTTCCCGACCGGCGTCCGACGCT
>DAOUKN010000121.1:0-3800 GCA_034421255.1 Chloroflexota bacterium
CGTAGTAGCCGGAAGAGAGCGCAAACGTTCCAAGCATGATGCGTCGCTTGACCTCGGCGCCGAAGCCTCGCGCGCGCACCGTGGCCATCATCTCGTCCACGTCGTCGGCCTGCGGGTCCGACAGCCCATATTTCACGCCGTTGTAGCGGGCCAGGTTCGCGCTCGCCTCGGAGGGTGCGATGACGTAATAGACCGGCAGCGCGTACTCGGTGTGGGGCAGCGTGATCTCGCGAATCTCCGCGCCGTTGGATTCCAGGACGCCAATCGCATCCTCAACCGCCGCGGCCACGCCTGCGTCGATGCCCTCACCGAAATACTCCGGCGCCACGCCTACGCGCAGTCCCTTGACATTGCCGTCGAGCTCCGCTGCGTAGTTCGGCACCGGCTCCGGGAGCGACGTGGCGTCGCGCGGGTCATGCCCGGCAGTAGCCTCGAGGAGCACGGCGGCGTCATGTACCGACTTCGTCAGCGGACCAACTTGATCGAGCGACGACGCAAACGCCACGAGCCCATAGCGCGACACGCGACCGTACGTTGGCTTGAGACCCACGCACCCACAGAGCGCCGCCGGCTGCCGCACGCTCCCGCCCGTGTCCGAGCCAAGCGCGGCCAGGCATTCGTCCGCCGCCACCGCCGCCGCCGAGCCGCCGCTCGATCCCCCCGGGACCCTGGACAGGTCCCACGGATTGCGCACGGGGTGATAGCCCGAATTCTCATTCGACGACCCCATGGCGAACTCGTCCATGTTCGTTTTTCCCACCAGCACGGCGCCGGCGCCCTTGAGGCGCGCGACGACCGTGGCGTCGTAGGGCGGCACGAAGCCTTCGAGAATGCGCGAGGCGCAAGTGGTGGCGACGCCGTGTGTACAGAGGACGTCCTTGATCGCCAGCGGAATGCCCAGCAGCGGTCCGGCGTCGCCACGCGCACGCCGCGCGTCCGCCGCTTCGGCCTGAGCCAGCGCGGCGTCGGCAGTCACGAGCAGGAAGGCGCCGGTTCGGGCGTCGACGGCGTCGATGCGGTCCAACACGCTGCGAGTCAGATCGACCGAGGAGATGTCGCCGGACGTCAGCGCGTCGCCCGCGTCGGCGACGGTGAGCCGGAAGAGATCGTCAGCCATGCGATGACTTCCTGCCGGCCCGGCAGTCAGACACCTCGGCTAGTCTTCCGGCAGCACGGCGGGAACGCGAATCTGGTCCCGCTCGACTCGCGGCGCGTTGCGCATCACGTCGTCGCGTGAGAGCGGCGCCTCGGTTTCGTCCGGTCGCTCGACGGTCGCGAGCGGAATCACCTGCGCCGTGGGCGACACATCGGAGACGTCGAGCGCATTGAGCGCCTCGAACGCCTGCAGAATCTGCTGCAGGTCGGCCTGCATGCGGTCGATCTCGGCCTCGGAGAGCGCCAGACGCGCCAGGGCCGCGACGTGCACCACTTGCTCGCGGTCAATCATGGGGAATCGGGTGGGACGAACCGAGCCGAATTATAGGCGTTGGCCTGGCTATGAAAGCTCTGATTGAGTCAGTCGGCCGTGTCACAATCCGTTCGTCCTGAGCTTGTCGAAGGAGTTGCCGAACGGATGGGGACGCATGTCGGCAAGTGTCTCCCATCTGTTCAGAGGCCTTAAAGCTTGTACACGCGACCGCCAGACACCGGAAGCACCACGCCGGTGATGAAGCTGGCTGCGTCCGACGCCAGAAACACGGCCGCGCCGGCCACGTCGCGCGGCTCTCCGATGCGCCGCAGGTGCGTTTGGCTCAGGAAGCGATCGAGCCGCACGGGATCCTGCTCCAGGGACGCCGTCGCGTCGGTGCTGATGAGTCCCGGCTGAATGGCCACCACGCGAATACCGTCTGGTCCCCACGCCCGGGCCAGACCCTCCGTGAACGACTCGAGTCCCGCCTTCACCGCGCCATAGACGCCAAGGCCGCGCACCGCCGCCGTTGAGCTGATGTTGATGATCACGCCGCCGCCCGCATCCCGCATGTATTCACCCGCCCGCTGGGCGGCGAACACGGGCGCCCGCAGGTTCACGTTGACCATCCGGTCAAACTCCTCGAGGGAGGTGTCCGTGCCCGCATCGCCCCCATGGATCGCCGCGTTGTTGACCAGCACATCGAGTCCGCCCATGGCCTGATGGGCCTGGTCCACCATGGTCAGCGCCGCATCAACGTCTTGGAGGTCGACGACGATTGGGTGGGCGGCGACGCCGTGGCGCCGAACCTCGTCGGCGACATCGTTGAGCTTGTCGGAATTGGTCGCGGCAAGGGCCACGTCGGCGCCGGCTTCCGCGAATGCGAGCGCGATTCCACGCCCCACGCCGCGGCTCGCGCCCGTGATAAGCGCGCGACGACCGGCAAGCGAGAAGGCGTCGTTCACGGCTAGTAGTGCGCGCTGCGGCCGCCGTCGACGTTGAGCACGGCGCCGCTGATGAAATCGGCTGCTTGCGAGGCGAGGAAGACCGCGGCGGCGGCGACCTCGGCCGGCTGGGCCACGCGGCGGCGCGCGGTGGTCGCGATCACCGGATCGATGCGCGCCGGGTCGACCAGGAACTCAGCCTCCATGTCGGTGTCGATCATCCCCGGCGCGATTGCCACGCAGCGGATGTTGTCCAGCGCCCAGTCCCGATCGGCGCCGCGGGTGAAGCTCTCCAAGGCCGCTTTGCTGGCGCCGTAGACGTTGGGCGCTCCTTTCTCGGCAGCGACGGAGCTGATGTTGATGACCACACCGCCGCCGCGCGCCCGCATGAGCGGTCGCGCGGCCTGCATGGCGAACACGGCGGCGCGCAGGTTGACGTCGAGCACGAGCTGAAACTGATCCGGTGTGAGCTCGTCGACGGTCGCGTGGAAATAGACCCCCGCGTTGTTCACCAGGATCTCCAGACCGCCCAAGGCTTCGGCGCCCTTGGCGACGGCCTGCTCGACAGCCGACACGTCGCGCACGTCGAGCGGCAGCACGACCGCGCGGCGGCCGTGCGCTTCGACCGCCGCGGCAACCGACTCCAGATCGGGCACGGTGCGCGCGGCCAGCGCCACGTCCGCGCCCGCCTCGGCGAACGCCTCGGCGATGGCCCGCCCGATCCCACGGCTGGCACCGGTGACCAGCGCACGGCGGCCATCAAGCCGGAAACCTTCGAAAAGAGACATCTGCCGCACCATGTCGCCGTGCGCGTCCAGCCTAGCTTGAAAGCCACTCAGACAGCGGCGGCCGGACCCGATCGGTCGGGCAAGATGGATACGCAGTCCGACGAATCGGAGGACCACCAATGTTCATCGGAGTCCATTCGCTGATCTTCACCAAGGACGCCGAGGCCGCGCGGGCCTTCTTTCGCGACGTGCTCGAGTTCCCGTGGGTCAACGCCGGCGACGGCTGGCTCGTGTTCGCGCTACCGCCCACCGAGGTCGGGCTCCATCCCGAGGACGGCGACCGCGATCATGAGCTGCACCTGCTCTGCGACGACCTTCACGCCACGGTGGCCCGGCTGCAGGCCAAGGGCGTCAAGCTGATCGAGCCGATCCACGAGGAGGAGTGGGGCATCGCGACTCGGATCGAGGTTCCCGGCGACGCCTGGATCGGGATCTACCAGCCCAAGCATCCCCTTGTGTTCGAGCCGGCGCAGCCGGCGGAGCGGTAGTCAACGGACCCAACGCCGCCGAGCACTCGCGTCCCTTTCTTGTCATTCGTGCTCTTCTCCGTGTCATTTGTATGTTGAGACAGCCTCACCACGTGGCCGGGTGGTGAGGTGGGCGCGAGGGGCGCGTCGACTGTCATTAGGCGAGCCCGGGTGACCGGGCGGCGCCGCCTCG
>DAOUKN010000122.1:0-8108 GCA_034421255.1 Chloroflexota bacterium
ATGCGATTGGCCGGCGCTATGTTGGCCAGGCGGTGGCGGCCCCGTCTCGGACGCTCACTCCAGCGCGCTCGCGTGAAGCGTCCGTTGCGGAATCAGGCAGGGGCGGTTCGCGAACCGCCCATCCTGGCTGAGGTCTCAGCCGGCGCGGTCCTTCCGCAGCGCTTGGATGAGCGCCTCGTTGCGGGCGGCGACGTAGCGTTCGAACTCGCCGGGCTCCCAGGCGAAGAGCCCCTGGCCTTCGCGCGCGCCCGTGTGGCCGGCGGCCACGACCTTCTCCAGAAAGGCGGGAGGCTCCGCGCTGGCGTCGAGGTCCGGCCCCAGGTAGGTGAAGATCTGGCGATACACGTCCAGCCCGGCCATGTCGGCCTGGCGCATGATGCCGAGCACCGGAATGCGCCGCGCCAGCACGCCCTTGATGAGCTGGTCGATCTCCTCGGCGCTGGTGACGCCCTTGTCGATGAGGCTCAGGGCCTCGCGCGCAAGGGCGAACTGCAACCGGTTCATCAGGTAGCCCGGCAGCTCCTTGCGAATGACGACCGGCCACTTGTCGATCGATTCGAGCAGCTCGCGCAGGCCGTTGATGGTGGCCGCGTCCGTCGACGCACCGGGACAGATCTCGACGATGGGGATCAGGTGCGGCGGAAGCATCCAGTGGGCCAGCGCCACGCGCTCGGGGTGCGCGCAGCCACTGGCGATATCGCTGATGCTGATGCTGGATGTATTGCTGGTCAGGATGGCGGGAGGAGGGCAGAGCCGGTCGAGTTCCGCGAAAACGTCCTGCTTGATCTCCAGGTCCTCGGCCACGGCTTCCGCGCCGAATTCGGCCCCGGCCGCCGCGTCGGCGAGGGTTTCGGCGGCGCGCAGCCGCCCCACGATCACGTCCACGTCGGCGTCGGCGATCACGTCGGCGCGAACCAGGTCCCGCGCATCCTCCCGCGCCTCGCCAATGGCCGCTTCGGCGCGACCGGGCGCGGCGTCAAACAGGGACACCGTGAATCCGCCGCGCGCCAGCTCCAGTGCGATCCCATGACCCATGCGTCCGGCGCCCACCACCACGGCCCGGCGCCCATTGCCCGCCGTTGAATCAGTCGTCACGGTCCCGTCCCCCGCTGCGTTCCACCGACGATATGAGCATAAGCCCCGCGGGCTGGGGAGATACACTGCCGGCGTTGGCCGCATGACATCCACAGACACCACCGGGACGCGGAACCCGGCCGGAGCGACGGACGGCCTGCTGGCCCCCATCGCCGCGGCCTTCATGGTCGCCGCTCGTCCGGGAGTGCTCGGTCTGGGATTGGGGGCGGGAGCGGCGGTTGGCGCGCTCGGCGGCTGTGCCGTCGCGCTGGCCTACATCCGCTCGCCGGCGGCCATTCCGTTCATCGTCATCGCCGCGGCACTCATCGTCGTCGCCTGGTCCGTTTCCGCGGGTGCCGTGGCGGCGTCGAGCCGCCGGGACACCACGCTGGCCGCGGGGGTGCGACGAGCCTTGGGGCGATCCGTACCGCTCGTGGCGGCGGCAATTCCCGCCGCGCTGGTTGTGGGCGTGCTGATCGCGGCGCAGTTGGGCGTGTTCGCTCTCACGCAGATGGGCGCGCGCGGGCCTCTGGGCGAGCTTCCGGACCGACCGTTGGCGCTGATCGCGCTGGTCTACACGTTGATCTTTGCCATGAACGTGCTGGTCATCGTCCCCACCGGCGCCCTGCTGTGGCTGGTGGTGCCGCACGTGATGGGCGGCGCCGGACCCGTCGCGGCGCACGCGCGGGTGCGGAACGCGTGCTGGGCGCGTCCCGGCCTGGTGCTGCGCACCATGGTGGGGGTGATCATCATGGCGAGCGCCGCCGCCGCCGCGCTGCTCGGAATCGCGGCCCTGGGCCTGGTGGTGGCGTCATTCGCCCAGATTCTGGGCGCGGGCGAAACCTTCCTGCTGCGATTCTCCGAGCCGCTCGTGTCGGACATGTTCATGACGGTGACGGTCGACAACCTGGCGGCGGTGGTCGTGATGGCGACCGGCTTCGGGGCGGCGATCGGCGCGGCCACCGGCCCCAGCAGCATGCTAGGGGTCGCCGGCGGGGCCTATCTCGCGCGGCACGCGGCGGAGGCTCAGCCCGGAGAGTGATTGCCTGGTTCCGAGCCAGGCTCCTGTCAGTCCCAAAAGCGTGGGGACTCTGGCGTTTCGGGTTTCGCGGCCGGGGTCGTGCGTCTGAGATTCCTCGCTGCGCTCGGAATGACAGATAGGGGGCAGACCGCCTAACCGCAGGCGCCGAAGCCGCAAGCCGGGCAGACGAGGCAGAGCCCCTGCGCGCGCAGCGGCGCGGCGCAGTCCGGGCAGGTCGGCGCGAGCCGCCGTATGACGGGAGGCGGCGCCGGTGGACGTGGGCGCACATCCCCGAGGCGCGGAGGGGATAGTGTCGCCGCCGGTGGGTCTTTGAGGGGAGCCATGGAGGCAGTATAGCAGCGTGTTCGGTGTTTGTCTGGTATACGGTGCGTACGTCGCGTTGGCCGAATATGGGCTAGGCCGGCCTGGACCAGATTGAACGCATCCAACTGAACGGACGGTGTGTATGGGGCGGCTCATGGCTTGATTCGGAGTACACTGCGGCCCTGCGGTGCCGACGCCGGGTGCTCTCCGGCGCGTAATCCTCCACGTTGGCGATTGATGGGCGAAATGGCGGAGATGTACAGGCACAGCCTGCGCGATCGATGGCGTGGACACCGGTTGGCGCTGGCAGCCGTGGTCGTGTTGGCCGTCGTGCTGCTGGCCGTTGCATCCCCGGTCCGCGCGCTGGATTGCGAAGGCGTCGATCTCGGCGACGGGTGCCTGTTCACCATCACCGGTGGCGACACGCCCGAGCCGAATGACGGCTTTGCGGTGACCAATGTCGACGGCGTGCCGATGTGGGATTTCGTGCGCGGCAAAGACGCGCAGGCCATCGGCTATCCCATCAGCCAGCGCTGGTTCGACGGACCCTTCACCATGCAGGCCTTCCAAAAGGTCATTCTGCAGTGGGACCCGTCCAATCGCTCGATGAACTACTACAACACGCTGGACGCTTTGGCGGATCGCTACCCCGACGTCGCGTTGCCGTTCGTGCCGACCCACCAGGTGCTGGAGGCGGATCGGGGCGTGGACTTCGCCACCATCACCCGCAATCACCTGGCGCTGCTGGACCAGAACCAGGCGATAAAGGACCGGTTTCTGAGCGAGCCCGACTGGCTCAATCTCTACGGGCTGCCGATCCGCTACGAGGAGCGGGAAGTCAATGGCGAGTCGGGAGCGGTGCAGATGCTGCGGGCGCAGCGCACGGTGTTCGTGGTCTGGAACGTGCCGGCGCCGGGCACGACGGTAGGCCGCGTGAACCTGCAAAACGTGCCCGACAAGGTGAAACGTCTGAGCAACGTGATCATTCCAGACGCGGCCGAGGTGCCGGTGACGCAGGACACCGTGGCCGACCTGTCGCCGTCCGTCCTACCCCCGCCGACACCGGCGAGCACCGTAAGTGCGGCGATTGACGACCTAGAGTGGGTCCAAGATGGCATAGCCGCATCCGAAGAAGCTGCCCTACAAGCGCTGCGAGACGCTTCGATGGAATCCCGGCCGCTCTTTGAAGCGGTTATGGGGAAATCTTGGGTGCAGGACGGCATCAGCGCGGATGAGCTATCCGTGATCAACGACCTCACGTTCATGGCCTCCGAATATGAACCCATGGCCTTGCGCATACTGCGCATGCCCTTTCTTGAAACTGTTGAAGCATCCGATGACGTCACGGTCGGCTGGTTGGAGCAATTCGACAACGACAGGTCTATTAGCGACTACTTGAACCAGGTTCTGTCGCACCCAACCCTGGGCGGCAGCATCAAGGATGAGCACGTACATGCGGTTACCGCACTGCTCCCGGTCGCATATCAATATGGACCGGGGCTTCGTGACAGCCTGTTGAACACTCTGCTGGATCCCGAGGCGGTCATCACGGAGGAACGGAGCATCACACTTCCTCACACGGGGCAGGTGCTGTTGGCCGTGGTCCGCCCACGAACGGACCCGTCCAGCCACATGGAAGTACTGGAGCGAATCGTGCGTAGGCACGAGCGGTTTATGGACACGCCCCTCCCAACAAACTATGTCTCACTGTTGGTTGCGGACGTCGGAGGCCCAGGTAATGGCGGAGGTGGCCGCATGGGCCTTCTGCATATCGACGTTTCATACCAGGGAAGCGCTTGGGTCATTGCTCACGAGGCAGGGCATATGTATTGGGGATCTCCGTGGAGATGGATGGGTGAAGGAGGCGCTGAGCTATTGCGGTGGATCGTGCTGGACAAAGGCGAGCCCCCGCACAACTTCAGGATTGGTATCGACTCTTGCGACTCCGCCCGCAGCCTACTTGAACTCGAACAGAGAACACCCACGGTCATCGATACCCGGTCGACGTGCCACTACAGCATGGGGTTCGGACTATTTCATAACCTGTATAACAGCTTGGGAGAAGCGGAATTCCGGCGAGGATTTCGAGAGCTATACGTGCAGGAGCAGAGAAGTAGCTATTCATCAGAATGGGGTAGCTATTCATCAGAATGCATCGGTGTGGAAGTTAGTCGATGCTTCCTGCGAGCTGGCTTCGTGGACGGGGCGGCCGACCCGGAGATGGCGGCCATCGCCTCTGGAATCATTGACCGCTGGTACTACGGCCCGTAAGGCGGCGGTCCATAGCCCCCGAGGCTTGATAAGGCTGCGGGATCGGTCCGGCGATGTCCGCTAGTGACGGCGCGAGACGCGGCCGAGATTGAGCGTCTGAGACTCCTCGCGTTTCCCTGTCGCACCGGCACTCCCCCGTCACCCCGGCGAAAGCCGGGGGCCAGGTCAGCCCGACACCCGGCCTGGATTCCGGCCCTGAATCAAGTCCGGGGCAGGCGCTCCGCCGGAATCACGGACGGCAGGCCGGCACTTCATCGGAGTGGTTGTGGCCGCCGCGCCTATACTGCGGCGCCCCAATCACTGAGGATCAGCGTCCATGTCCGCTCTGGTAGCGCGCTTGGCCGATCTGGTGGCGATCAACAGCGTCAACGCCAGTCTGGCGGGCGGTCCGGGCGAGCAGGCGATGGCGGACTACGTGGCGGCCGCCGCGGTCGCCATGGGCGCCGACGTCGAGCTATATGAGGTCGAGCCGGGTCGTCCGAACCTATTGGCACGTCTCGACCGCGGACGCCCCCGCACGCTGATGTTCGAGTGTCACCTGGACACGGTTGGGCTGGCGCCGATGCCCGACGCGCTGAATCCGCGCGTCGAGGGCGGGCGGCTCTACGGACGCGGCTCCGCCGACCCCAAGGGCTCGCTGGCCGCCATGCTGAGCGTCCTGGAAAGCGCCGCCGCGGACCCGTCGTTTCCGGTCAACGTCTGGCTGGCGGGGTCCATGGATGAGGAGATCACCATGCGCGGCTCGCGGGCGCTGGCCGAGCGCCGGCCCGCGGTGGACGCGGTGATCGTCGGCGAGCCGACCAACCTGCAGCCCATCGTGGCCCACAAGGGCGTGCTGCGGTGGCGCGTGCGCACCGCCGGCGTGGCGGCGCACAGCGCGACGCCGGAGCGCGGCCGCAACGCCATTTTCGACATGCAGACGGTGATCGGCGCGATGCGTCAGTGCATCGAGCCGGGCCTGGCGCGGTCTTCGCATCCGCGCCTCGGTCCGGCGACCTGGAGCGTGGGCGTGATCGAGGGCGGCGAGGCCGTCAACGTGGTGCCGGACGCTTGCCAGATCGACTGCGACCGCCGGCTGCTGCCCGGCGAGGAGCCGGACGCCGTGCTCGCCGAGATTGACCGTGCGCTAAGCCGGCTTCGCGACGCCGACGCCGGACTCCGCGTCGAGCGGGAGGCGCCCTATGTGCACGTCCCGCCCATGGAGACCGGCGCCGATGAACCGGTGGTGCGCGCGACCGTGCACGCGCTGGAGCAGGCCGGTCGCGATACGACCCTGGCCGCCGTGGCCTATGCCACCGACGCGTCCATGCTGGCGTCCATCGGCGGGCTGCCCGCCGTGGTGCTGGGTCCCGGTGACATCGCGCAGGCCCACACGAACGACGAATGGATCGAGCTGGCCGAGCTCGAGGCGGCCGTGGGCGTCTATCGCGGGATCTGCGAGAGCTTCGCCCATGCGGCCTGATCGAGCGCGCCCGCCTTCTACAATGCGGTCCGCTCTAACGACCCGGACGATGCCATGCCGGTAACGGCGGATGTGTGCGTGCTCGGCGGCGGTCCGGGCGGCTATGTGGCGGCCCTTCGAGCCGCCGCGCTTGGGGCCAGCGTCGCGCTGGTCGAGGCCGAAGAGGTTGGCGGCGTGTGCCTGCTGCGGGGCTGCATTCCGTCCAAGGCCCTCCTCCGCAGCGCCGAGGTCTATCAGCTCGCGCTCCATGCGGGCGCGTTCGGCGTCAACGTATCGGGCGTGGAGGCCGACTATCCGGCCATGCGCGCGCGCAAGGACCGCCTCGTGCACCAGCTCGTGCGCGGGGTGGGCGGCCTGCTGAGTGCCGCCGGGGTCACGGTGATTCGCGGCTACGGCACGCTCGCGGGCGCGGGCGTCGTCGAAGTGGACATGGGCGACCGCGGCGACCTGGTGTTGGCGCCGAAGGTGATCATCGCCAGCGGCTCGTCGTCGGTCATGCCTCCGGTGCCGGGCACTGACCTTCCGGGCGTGATCGACAGCGACGGCGCGTTCGAGCTGGAAGAGCCGCCCGAGCAGATCGTGGTGGCCGGCGCGGGCGCGGTTGGCGTCGAGTGGGCCACGCTGTTCGCGCTGCTCGGAAGCGAGGTCACGCTGGTCGAGATGCTGCCGACGGTGGTTCCCAACGAAGACGCCGACGTGAGCGCCGCATTGCGCAAGATCCTGGTGCAGCAGGGCGTGAGCGTGCGCGACGGCACCCGCATCGAGTCCATCGCCGAGCGCGAGGGCGGGCTGCGGGTCAGCCTGCGAAGTGATGACGAGGCGTTCGAGGTGGACGCCACGCACGTGCTGATGGCCACGGGGCGCCGGGCCAACGCGCTGAACCTGGGTCTCGATCGCATGGGCGTGACGCACAGCGCGCAGGGAATCCCCGTGGACGGCGCCATGCGCACCAGCAACCCCGATATCTACGCCATCGGCGACGTCACCGGTCAGCGGTTGCTGGCGCACGTGGCCTCGCACCAGGGCGTGGTCGCGGCCGAGAATGTGATGGGCGGCTCGGCGGTCTACCACGACGACGTCGTGCCGGCGTGCACCTTCACCCATCCCGAGATCGCCAGCGTGGGGCTCACCGAGGCTGACGCGCGCGAGCGGCACAGCGAGGTGACCGTAGGGAGTTTCCCCTTCCAGGCGCTGGGCCGCGCAAGGGCATTCGGCGATACCGACGGCTTTGTGAAGCTGGTGGCGGACGCCGCGAATGGACGGTTGCTGGGGATGCACGTGATCGGCCCGGCGGCGAGCGACATCATCGCCGAGGGCGCGCTGGCGCTGCAGCTCGACGCCACGCTGGACGACCTGCGCGAGACGATCCATGCGCACCCGACCTTCCCCGAAGCCTCGGCCGAGGCGGCCTGGCAGGCCATCAACCAGCCACTGCACCTGCCGCAGCGACGCGCCCGTGCGCGGGCGTCCTAACGCCGAAACGCCGGGCTGATGCCCCGGAAAGCACCGGCGGTGATCGCGGCCGGCGAAGTGATGGTCGAGCTGGCCGGCCCCAAACCACTGTCGCGCGCGGAAACGATCAAGCGCTCGAACTCCGGCGACGTGCTCAACGTGGCCGTCGCGCTGGGCCGGCTGGGCCTGCCGTGCGCGATCCTCACCAAGGTCGGCGACGATCCGTTCGGCGACTATCTGCTCGAAGACTGGGCCGGCCTCGGGGTCGACCAGCGCTACGTGGGGCGCGGCGGCGGACCGACCGGACTCTATGTCGCCGAGCACGCCGCCGATGCCAGCTATCAGATCTGGTACTGGCGGAAGGGCAGCGCGGCGTCGACCATCGCGCCCGCCGATGTGGACCGGGTGGACCTGGACGGCGTGCGGCTGGTGCACTTGAGCGGCATCTCGCAGGCCATATCGGCATCGTCACGGGCCGCGACCCGGCGCCTGGCGGAGCGCGCC
>DAOUKN010000123.1:0-4587 GCA_034421255.1 Chloroflexota bacterium
CTGGAGGAACTGGCCGTGGGTGATGTCGATCAAGGCGCCTTTCGGGGCGGTGAGGTGGATCCGGGGAAAGCCGTCGAGCTGCCGGCCGAAGTCGAATATCGCGAACGGCGCCCGCCGGCCTTCGAGGTATCCGGCGAAGCAGCCGCGGAACTCGGCGGTCTCTGCGCCGGGATGGATCGCGGCGTCGATGTTGTCGATGCCGGCGTGTTCGAGCGGGTGGTGCACCTCGGCGTCGAGCACCCGCGCGATGTCGGTCTGATGGGCCGCACCGAGGTCGACGACCTCGCCCTGGGCGACGACGCGCTCCGGCCAAACCTCGCGCTCGACCAGAAGCGGCGTCTCGCGCTCCTCCAACAGCACCCACACCAGTTGGCGTTGCGGAATCACCCACGCCGGCTCCCAGCCGGTGTCGTCGAAGTCAGGCGCCATCCAGTCGACGGGGTCGGCGCCGGCGTCGTAGATCTCGCTGGTCCCGATCAGATAGGAGATCTCGCGGGCTTCGCGGTTCCAGCCGCGGGCCGGGCGCACGCGCCAGGCGCCGTCGGTCCCGTATTCGTGGTGGCTCCCGTCCTCGAGTTCCACGTCCAGCTCCACCCACAGGCCCGCTCGCTCGCCGCAGGCATAGGCGGAGCCTTGCGTGGGCGCCCACCCCCTGTCGGTGCTTTCCCGGCCGTAGTGATAGGCCCGGACGGCGATGACGTTGTCGCCCGCGTGCAGCAGCGACGCCACGTTGTACGTGTCAAAGCTCTTGCGGGTCGGATCGCTCCGTGCGGGTCCGCGTCCGACGTATCGCCCATTGACGTAGAGCACATAGCGATCGGATGCGGTGATGTGCACGCGCGCCGCGACCGGCTCTTGGGGAATTTCCACGCGGCCGCGGGCGAAGAGAAATAAGTGATGCGGTTTGGCTTCGCCTTCGATCCAAATGAACCGGCCGGTGCGATGCCGCACCGGCCACACCGCCGGCCGACCGGGTGCCTGCATATGTCACGCCCGCCACGCGAGCCACGTCGAGTGCGTAGCACGATAGCGCGCTAAGGCTCGACCGAATACACCTCGGAGTCTGGGAAGAAGTTAAACCATCCGAACCAATAGGCCAGATGACCCGGCAGGCGTTCCAGGCGCTCGCCGCTCGGTCCGAGCAGCGCCTCCTCGGCGACTTGCCAGGCGGCGCCACTCTCGTCGAGGAGCGCTTGCGGGTCGTCGCCGGCGGTGAACTCGTAGCTTCCCGCGTCGTAGGCTCGAACCTCAGCGCCCGCCGGCCAGATTGCCGGGGCGCCGAGTGCACGGTCGCGGCCTTCACCCTTGAGATTGCCGCGCGGCGCCACGATCACCACGCGTTGACCCGCGAGCTCATCGTTCACGACCACGCGCTCCGTCAGCAGCTTGGTCGGGTAGGCGCGCCGGACGCCGTTTATGGTGAGGCCAAACACACGATCCTTGGTGCGCAGCGTGGGGCTATCGAACGGCACGGGGAAGCGCGTCTCGGGGCTGGCGAAGTATGCGCCGTACGCGGCGCCAGGCGTATAGACACGCGCGTAGCCGGTTTCAAAATCAAGGGCAAGCGTGCCGGGATGCTGCGCCGTCCAATCGGCCCACGTCGAGACGACGACCGGCAGGATGTTGAGCTGAAGGTCGCTCGATGCGAGGGGGCCGAGCACCGGCTCGCCGCTCAACTGATTCCACAATGACCTGGTGTTGCGGTCATACATCAGCTTGTTGCTGCGCATGAGGAGGCCGGACGTGCCAAATGTGAACACGGTGTCGTCGACCCGTCCGTCAAACAGCACGCCGGCGCCGCAGAGCGTGCAATAGGCCAGCGAGACGGGGACGCCGCCCACCACGTCGTTGGCCATCTCGTGCCAGTCCAGGATTCGCTGGGGATACGCCCGGTGGTCGCCATTGATGGACACGCCGAAGAGCAGGTCGCCGGGATCGAGATAGTCCACGTCCGCCGCGGGACGGAAGGCCGGGTTCTCCAACGGCGGGATTCCGTCCACCCGCACGCCGCCCCAGATGACTTCCTCGGAGCGGATTTTGCCGGGATCCTCACCTTGGAAGAACTCGGTCATGCGGGGGTCGATGCCTCCCAGTAGCCAGCCCTTCCACTGCGAGAATCCGGGAGGCGCTTGCAGGTCGGACTTGGCGTACCACTCCGCCCATCCGGAGACATAGATGAATACCTGGCCGGTGAGCGCCTTGAGCGCGCCCAAGACTCCGGGCACCCCGGGGCCCTGGATGATTGCCAACTCGTTGAAGCGAATGAGCTCGATGAGCACCGCAATAAACCGTTCATCGCCGGACGCCACAATGGCGTCGACGATCGCCTGGGTGCGGGGCCTGTTCCGACGGTCCAACAGCCCATAGAGCAGAACGTCCACGTCGGCGTCGTCGAACGGCGGCTCGGGGATCGGGGCGTCGGTAATCGGTGTCGGCGCTGCCGTGGCGGTCGGTTGCGCGGTTGGCTCGGGCGCTGCCGTCACCTCGGGTGAGGGAGTGGCGCGCGTGACCTCGGGCGCCGGAGACGCCGTGGGCTGAGTCTGGGCCGTGCGCGCTTGCGGGAGTCGGCTTTCAGCAGTCGTGAAATCGTCGTCGCAAGCGGCGAGCGCCACCGCCGCGGAAGCGCCCACGGCGCCCAGCAGCAGGTGGCGGCGATTGATCGTGCGGCGCCTGCCACGGGGCAGGAGGCGATCCGGTGAAATCTGCGATTCCCTTGAAATCAATCCAACGTCATTGAAGCGCACTACGTGTGGGAAGTCTGGACGGTTTCTTCGCATGTGGCGAATTGGCGGCGTTTCCTGCCATGCTGGTCGGCAGTCTTGCGCCCAATGCTCCACGAACGCCCATGATCACGCCGGACATCATCGACGCGCACGTTCACGTCTGGAGCGCCGACACGGCGCGATTCCCGTTCGCACCGGGATTCGGACCCGAGGATTTGTGGTATCCCAGTTTCGACGGCGCGGAGCTCGTGGCCCGCGCGGAGCCGGCGGGCGTGCGTCGGTTCAACCTGGTGCAGATGACCTGGTATGGCCTGGACCACAGTTTCATCGTGGACCTGATCCAGCGCGATCCTCAGCGTTTCGCGGGCACGGGGATCGTGCCGGCCATCGTGGACGTCGGCCTGCCCGAACCGGACCGCGCGATGGAAGCGCTGGCCGAGCAGGGTGTTCGGGCGTTTCGGGTGCGGGGACAATCGACGCGCCCGGGCGTGCCCGGCGGCGAGCAATGGCTCGACTACCCGACGTTCGAGGCAATGTTTCGCATGTCGGCGGCGCACCATCTGCCGCTCAGCTTCCTGTGCGGGGCCACCGACTTGCCCGAGATCGATCGGATGTGCGCCAGGCACGGCGATGCGCCGGTGATCCTGGACCACCTGGCGCGTCTTGGACCGGCCACCGGGGCTACGGACGAAGACGTGGAGGCGCTTTGCGCCGTGGCCCGCCACCCGCGGACGATGGTGAAGATGAGCGCGTTCGGCGCGCTGAGCCAGGACGGATCGCCGTATCTGGATATGTTGCCGCTCGTTCGCCGCGTGCTCGACGCCTATGGACCGGAGCGGTGCATGTGGGCGAGCGACAGCCCATTGCAGACGGTGCCTCCGCACAGCTACGAAACGTCGATCGGCCTGTTGGCCGAGCACGCCGGCTTTCTCAGCGAGGGCGACCTTGCCCAGGTGTTGCACGGCACGGCCGAGCGGGTGTTCTGGCCCGATTGATGAGTTTCGGCGAGATGACCATGAGGCACAATCGCCGGAGGTGACGAAACGGAGGCCAAGCGTGGCAGGGGAATTTGACGGTCGCGTGGCCCTGGTCACGGGCGCGGCCCGAGGCATGGGACGAGCGATAGCGGAGCTATTGACGGCGCGCGGTGCGCGGGTAGCCGTGAACGACCTGAACCCGGAGGCGACGGCCACGACAGCCGAGGTCCTTGGAAGCGAGTCGCTGGCGGTGCCCGGCGATGTCTCCGATCGGGACCGCGTGCGCGCCATCGTGGCCGAGGTGGCCGACCACTACGGGCGGCTGGACGTGCTCGTCAACAACGCGGGCGTGGCGTTTCACCGAAAAATCGACGAGATCACCGATGAGGAGTGGTCCTTGGTTTTCGCCGTCAACGTGCAGGCGGTGTTCACCTTCATCCAGGCCGCGATGGGGCCGATGGCCGCCAATGGCTACGGACGCATCGTCAACTTCTCGTCGACGGCGGGCAAGAATGTCAGCACGGTGGCGGGCGCTCACTACACGGCGTCCAAGGCGGCGGTGCTGGGCATCACGCGTGCGTCGGCCCTGGAGCTCGCGGTGCACGGGATCACCGTCAATTCGGTGTGCCCGGGCATGATCGACACGCAGATGATCAAGGACGCCTGGCCCCAGGAACGCATCGACGCGTATGTCCCCTCGATTCCTCTGCAACGCCTGGGTCAGCCGTCGGAGGTTGCGGAGCTTGTGGCGTTTCTGGCATCCGAGCGCGCCGGCTACATTACCGGTGCGGCGGTTGACATAACCGGCGGGGAGCTGATGGTATGAGGGCCGACGGGGCCGCCGCGTGAGTCACTGGCGCGACGCTGACGAAATCCAGGCCCTGCTG
>DAOUKN010000124.1:0-5907 GCA_034421255.1 Chloroflexota bacterium
GATTCATCTGGCCGTGGACGACGTGGACGCTGTTGCGGCTCGGGTTCCGGAGCTGGGCGGCATGGTCGGCGCGCCGCCGTTCGACGTCTTCGACGCGGGGCGCATGAGCATCATCAGCGATCCCGCGGGCGCGCACGTGGCGTTCTGGCAGGCCAAGCGGCACATCGGCGCGGGGGTGAAGTCCGAGCCGAACACGATTCACTGGTGCGAGCTGCTGGCCAACGATCCGGCGTCCGTTACCGCGTTCTATTCGCAACTGCTGGGACTCGAGTCCGAGGCGATGACGATGGCCGAGGGCACTGACTACACCATTCTCCTGGCCGATGGGATGGGCGCGGCAGGAGTCATGGGCATGCCCGAGCACCTGCGCGAGCGGGGCGTTCCGGCGCACTGGAGCGTCTACTTCCAGGTCACGGATCTGGACGCTACGGTGGGCCAGGCGGTTGCCGGCGGCGCCCAGGTGGCCCTGCCGCCGAAGGACATCCCCATGGTGGGGCGCATCGCCTACCTGTTGGACCCGCAGGGCGCGGGGTTTGGGCTGACGCAGCCGGAGATTAAGTAGCGGGCTGATCGGGGAATCCGGATGGGGGTCCGTCGTGTCCATGCGGGGCGCCCCTCCATTGCTCCTTAGACTCCTCGCTGCGCTCGGAGTGACATAAGGGGGGCTCGGTGTGGCTGGGGAGCTGTCCGGCTTCGGCCGTGCCCGGTGGCGCAGGCTGCGGGCAGCCTGCGCCACCGGGCCAAGCCTCCCGAAGTGGCAGATTTGTAACCGAAGCGCCTCGGGCCCGGCAGGTAGGCTGCGGGGCCGTCCGCACCAGTGGGAATGCATGCAGCCCCCAGCCAGCTATGACGAGATCGTGGCGCGGGTCGTCGCGGCGTGTGACGCGCCGCAACTGACGTTGACCCGGCACCCGGTGGCGGAGCTGGGCCTCGATCTGCTGCGAGTGGACATCGCCCCGCGGGCGCCGGCGCTGGCGCACGTGGGACTGTTTGGCGGCGTTCACGGGGACGAGCCCGCCGGGTTCATCTCGGTGTTGGAGTTTCTCGAGCAGCGCCGCTGGGCCGACCATCCGAGCATCGCGTTCAGCGTCTTTCCCTGTCTGAATCCCACGGGCTGCACGCAGGGCACCCGGGAGAACGCCGACGGCATCGACATCAACCGGACGTACGACCGCGACGAGGTGCCGGAGGTGCGCGTGCTGCGAGCGATGATCAAGCACGACGCGTTCGACGCCTTCATCGACGCCCACGAGGACCCCGAGGAGGACGGGTTCTACGTCTACGCGTTTCTCGAGGACCGCGCGTGGCATACAGAGGTCGTGCAGGCGGTGGCCGAGCGTGGCCCGGTGACGGGCAAGTCCGAAGTGGACGAGACGCCGGTCGAAGCCGGCCTGATCTCGGTGGGCGAGGATCGATCGCGCGAGGAGGCGTTTCAGGAGTACATGGAGGACGGCGACTGGCCGTTGCCGTTCTACCTCTATTCGCTGGGCATGCGCTCCGGAATGACCACCGAGACGCCGGGGCAGATCGAGCTGGCCACGCGGGTGGCGATGCAGCACGCCGCGCGCGAGCGGGTGCTGGAGCTGCTCACGGCCGCGCGGAGTGCGGGAGCCTAGCTAAACGGGCGGGTCTGAGACCCACCCTATCCCAACCATCCGGCGCAATCACCACCCCAGCGCGTAGCCGATGGTGCCTTTGGCGGATACCGCTCCGGCGATGACGCCGCCGGGACCGCCGTATTGGATCGCCATGGGCTTGCCGTTGGCCCAGTCGTCGGTGACTTCGACCTCGTGACCGCGGCGCTCCAGCTCGGCGACGACGGCGCTGTCGATGCGGCCTTCGGCCACCACGCGACCCGGATAGGCCTGGCGCGGGTAGAACGACGACGGGAAGTGCACCGAGTGCACCGTGGGCGCATCTAGCGCTTCTTGCAGGCTCATGCCGAAGTGAGCGTGGTTGAGGAAGAACTGCAGCGTCCACTGGTCCTGGCCGTCGCCGCCCGGCGTGCCGAAGACCATGTACGGCTCGCCGTCGCGCGTCACAAGTGACGGCGTGAGGGTGGCGCGGGGCCGCTTGCGTGGAGCCAGGGCGTTGGGGCGGGCCGGATTGAGATAGAACATCTGGCCGCGCGTGCCCAGCGGAAACCCGAGCCCGCGGATCACCGGCGAGGTGCCCAACCATCCGCCGCTGGGCGTGGCCGCGACCATGTTTCCCTCGTGGTCGACGGCGTCCAGATGGGTGGTGTCGCCCAGGTGGGCGTGACCCAGGCCGAGGTCGCGGACCTCGCGGGCCTCGAGCTGCAACGCCCGACGGTTGTCCTCGGCCACGTCGACGGTGGCGTAGGTCGGAACGCCTTGCCCCACGTCGCCGGGCCGCATCTCCAGGGACGCCCGCTCGCCGACCAGCGAGCGGCGCTGCGCGGCGTAGTCCTCTGATAACAGCCGGTCGAACGGCACGTCGTCGAAGTGCGGGTCGCCGTAGTGAGCCTCGCGGTCGGCGAAAGCCAGCTTGGCGCACTCGATCACGGTGTGCAGGTAGTCCGCCGAGTTGTGGCCCATCGCCGCCAGGTCGAATCCTTCCAGCAGCGACAGCTGTTGCACGAACACCGGTCCCTGGGTCCAGGCGGAGCACTTGAAGACATCCAGGCCGTGGTAGCTCAGGCCGACGGGCTTCTCGAAGTCCGCCTCCCATTCGGCGAAGTCCTCATGGGTCAGCAGGCCCGCGTGCGTCGATCCGCTGGCGTCCTCGACCGGGTTGGCGGTGATGAAGTCGATGATGCGCTCGGCGATCTCGCCCTTGTAGAAAGCGTCGCGGGCGGCCTCGATCCCGGCCACTCGGCCGCGTCCGGCAGCCGCCTGCTCGGCGCGGCAGAGGATTCGCAGGGTCTCGGCCCATGCGGGATTGCGAAGCAGCGAGCCGACCTCGGGCGCCCGGCCCGACGGCAGGTAGACCTCGCCGGTGCTGGGGTATAGCTCGGTGTATTTCGCCTCGTTGCCGGCCAGCGCGTCGTGCAGTCCCGGGTAGACGGGAAAGCCGTTTTCAGCCAACTCGATGGCGGGCTGCGCGACGTCGCTGAAGCTCAGGCTGCCAAAGCGAGCCAGCGCCGCCGCCCAGGTGCCGACCACGGCGGGCACGCAGGCCGGCAGATAGCCGTCGCCGGGGATGAGGTCGATGCCGTGCTCGCGGCACCAGTCGATGGTGAAGGCCTTGGCCGACCAGCCCATGCCGCTGAGCGCGAAGGCCCGGCGCTCGCGCGCCGAGTAGATGAGCGTCGGCACCTCGCCGGCCAGTCCGTTGCTCTGCGGCTCGAGCAGGTTGAGACAGAAGCACATGGCCGCGGCGGCGTCGATGGCGTTGCCGCCCTGCTCCATGATGCGGAAACCGGCGGCCGTGGCCAGATAGTGGCCCGACGTGACCACGCCGCGACGGCCCATCACCACCGGGCGCGTGTCGTGCGCCGAGCGTTTCGCCGGGCTGTCGTCGCCCAGGAAGGTCGTGACCGTCATGAGTTCGCGAACCACCGCGCGACACGCAGGCCGCCTGAAGCGGCGGCCTGCGTCGTCACGTCGATGGGACTAGCTCGCCGTTTCAGTCGCGCGCACCTCGTCGGACCAGTCGCGCCACAAGTCGCCGTCCGGGTAGGCCAGGGCCAACTCGTCCGGGAGGGACTCTTCGGTCTTGTTGTAGCCGTAGATCGTGGCCTGGCGGATCACGTCGCTGGTGGTGTTCTGGCCCGCCATGTGCAGCATGTTGGCGTGCCACAGGACCACCGAGCCGCACGGCCCGTGGGTGTCCACGACCGGCGTGTCCTCCTTGATTTCGGAGATCGGCGGCGTGACGTAGCTGTCGAACTTGCCGCCGGAATGCCGCAGGCTCAGACAGTCGTCATTGGACGGGATGTCGCCGCGGTGCATGGCGGACCACCGGTCCCAAATCCGCTGGTGGCTGCCGGGCCAGAGATGCAGGCCGCCGGCGCCGAGCGGCAGGTCGTCGAAGTATGCCGCGATCGAGAGTCGCCGCCGGCTCTCGTACATGCCCTCGGCCGCGTGTGCCGAGGGGTACTTGGCGCTGGGCTGGACCTTGGCGTTTCGGTATTTGTTGACGCGGCCACCAGGGCTGTTGGGCAGCGTGCAGTAGAGCCCGCGTGATCCCTGGCCGGTGGCCCACACAGGACCGGTCTTGGGCAGGCGCAGCTGCTCGGTCTTGCGCGTGGCCTGGCCGAGCCAATTCCCGGCCTCCGGACCCAGGTGGACCTTCATGGTGGAGATGGTGTCCTCGGTCAGGAGGGCCGGACCGATGGTGGTGTTGGTCTCGTCCAGGCCGCCGGGCCACACGACCTCGCCGTCGCCCAGCAACTGTTGGGCGATGTCGAACATGGCGCGGGGCGCCAGATCGAGCAGCAGCTCTTCGGCGCCATTGCGGACGTAGAGCCGGTGGCCGCCGCCGGCGAAGTAGGGGTCGCCGCCGCCTTGGGGGCGCTGAAAGCCATCCCTCTCCTCATCGGAGAAAGGCAGCCACGTCGCGGGGTCATCCCGCTTCATGCTGGGTCGATGCTCGGCGATCAGCTCCCACATCTGCTCGCGGGTCTGGCGGCAGAGCTCGGGGTCGAGCACTGCCGGCAAGACCAGTAAACCGTCGCGCTTGAACTGGGCGATCTGCTCGGGGGTGAGCCGCGGAACTTGCGCCACGCTGGAGAATGGCGTTGCCATGGGATCCCTGCCTCGTTGAGAGACGAGTTGGCGGGTGCCTGATTATGACTGATGGACGTGCGGCTGGGGAGCGCAACTTCCAGGCGCGCCGGCGCATTGTCGCTGAAGCTCTGGATCCCAAAGCGAGCCAGGGCCGCGGCCCAGGTGCCGACGACGGCTGGCACGCAGGCCCGCAGATAGCCGTCGCCGGGGATGAGGTCCATGCCCTGCTCGCGACACCAGTCGATGGTGAAGGCCTGCGCCGACCAGCCCATGCCGCTGAGCGCGTAGGCCCGGCGCTCACGCGCCGATTAGATCAGCGTCGGCACCTGGACCACCGCGCGGCGCGCAGGCCACCGCCGGCGGCGGCCTGCGGCCTCACGTCGATAGGCCTAGCTCGCCGTTTCAGTCGCGCGCAGCTCGTCGGACCAGTCGCGCCACAGGTCGCCGTCCGGGTAGGCCAACGCCAACTCGTCCGGGAGGGATTCCTCGGTCTTGTCGTAGGCGTAGATCGTGGCCTGGCGGATGATGTCGCTGCTCGTGTTCTGCCCCGCCATGTGCAGCATGTTGGCGTGCCAGAGGACCACCGAGCCGCAAGGTCCGTGGGTGTCCACGACCGGCGTGTCTTCCTTGATCTCCGAGATCGGCGGCGTGACGTAGCCGTCGAACTTGCCCGCGGAATGCCTCAGGCTCAGCCAGTCGTCGTTGGACGGGATGTCGCCGCGGTGCATCGCGGACCACCGGTCCCAAATCCGCTGATGGCTGCCGGGCCACAGGTGGAGGCCGCCGGCGCCAAGCGGCAGGTCGTCGAAGTAGGCCGCGATCTGGAGTCGCCGCCGGCTCTCGTACATGCCTTCCGCCGCGTGAGCCGAGGGATACCTGGCGCTCGGCTGGACCTTGGCGTACGGGTACTTGTTGACGCGGCCGCCCGGACTGTTGGGCAACGTGCAATAGAGACCGCGCGATCCCTGGGCGGTCGCCCACACGGGACCGGTCTTGGGCAGGCGCACCTGTTCGGTCTTGCGCGTGGCCTTGCCGAGCCACTTGTCGGACTCCGGCCCCAGGTGGACCTCCATGCTGGTGATGTGGTCCTCGGTCAAGAGCGCCGGACCAATGGTGGTGTTGGTTTCGTCGAGACCGTTCGGCCAAATGACCTCACCGTCGCCCAGCAGCTGCTCGGCGACGTCGAACATGGCGCGGGGCGCCAGATCGAGCAGCA
>DAOUKN010000125.1:0-13521 GCA_034421255.1 Chloroflexota bacterium
CGACCGTGGCGCCCTGGGCGCGATGCTGTTCGGCGCCCGCAAGCGCAAGCACCTGACGCAGGCCGAGCTGGCGAGCCGCATCGACCGCGACCGCCCGTGGGTGAGCGACGTCGAGACGGGCAAGATCCTGCACGTGCCGGACAACGACCTGGACGCGGTGGCGGAGATTCTGGGCCTGGAGGTGGCGATGCTGCGGCGGGCCCGCGCCCAGTCCGCCCCGCGCGGGACGGGCGCCTCGCCGGCGGCGAGCGGCACCGTCGATCGCGGCTGCGGCACGTGCGGCGCGTCCAATCCCTGGGACGCCCGGTTCTGCGTGAACTGCGGCGAGCGCCTGCCGCTGGAGACGGTCTGCGAGACCTGCGGCCGCATCATTCGCGCCGACTCCCGGTTCTGCGCCTACTGTGGCGAGGCGGTCGCCAGCGCGACGCCGGCGACGCAGGCGTAATCCCAGTCAGTCACGCGAGGCCGCCGGGCCGCGGTCGGGTCATATACTGCGAGACGGGACGCACTCGAACGAGGGGCGCGCGACCATGACTGAAGACGCAGCGAACGGGGCCGAGCGGCACGGCGTACCCCTTCGCATCACGATAGAGATCGACCGGCCGCACATAGGGATGGGCAAGGCGACGGGCCACATGCGCGGCGCCGTCCGCGAGGTGCTGCTGAGCCTGCGCGAGGTCCTGGACGCCGGCATCCACACGCTCGATCCGTCGGAGCGTCAGGCCTCTTCAGCCGAGCAGATCAAGATCGAGTAGCTCGGCGCCGCCCGGACGAAATCGCGCGATTGATTCGGGATGGCTGTCGCGTGTTTCGTGCCGTGTCGTCGCTCCCCAAATGCCGTCGGCTTTTGTGACGATTCCGACCGACGCGCCCGCCGGCCCGGCCTAAAGTTGGGGTGCTTGGATATCTCACCTCCCCTCAGGGGCGAGCCATGGTCGCCGACACGGCGGACAACCTGACCCACGCAACCGACGCTGACTTCCAACAGGAAGTCCTCGAGGCCGACGGCCTCGTGATCGTCGATTTCTGGGCCGAATGGTGCGCACCGTGTCGTATGCTCGCGCCGATATTCGAGAAGCTGGCCAGCGAGTTTGCTGGACGCTTGAAGTTCGTGAAGGTGGACGTGGACGCCAGCCCCGACGCGCCGAATCAGCACGGCGTTCGCGGCATCCCGACGCTGATCCTCTTCCGGAGCGGCCAGGAAGTCGATCGAGTCGTGGGCGTCCCGCCGGAAAGGCACCTGCGGGAACAGTTGGAGGGTCACCTCCAGCCCGCCTAGGCGCTTTCCCGGACTTCATCCGGGTGCAAGGCCTCCGCCCGGCCTTGCACCCGGATTTCTTTAACTCAGGCCCGTCCGTCCGGGATGCGCCACGCGGCTCGCGCGGTGCGGTTGAAGATCCCGTCGCGGTCGTCGTCGGTCAGCCCCGGCAGCTCCCAGGCGGACCTGAACGCCTGTCCGTAGGTCGCGTGGGCCAGGCAGACCGGCCAGTCGCTGCCCCACATCACGCGCGAGGCCCCGAAGGCGCCGAGCACCCGCTCGATGAAAGGCCGGGCGCGCAGGTAGGGATAGGCGTCGCCGGTGTTGTGGGGATAGCCCGAGAGCTTGACGTAGACGTTCGGGAGGCCGGCGAGGTCCAGCAGGTTCTGTAGCGAGCCCGGATCATCGTAGTCCGGAAACCCCAGGTGATCGATGACGACCGTGACGTCGGGATGCCGCGCCGCCATGGCCGCGGCCTGGGGGAGCTGGCGCCACCGGATGAGCAGCCCGATGGTGGCGCGCGTCTCGGCGGCGGCTTCCCAGAGCGGGTCTTGCAAAGAGTCGTCGAGCCAGCGCGTGGCCGGGTCCTCGGTCGCCGCCAGCCGGATTCCGCGATAGCCGGGCCGCTGCATGAGCTCCCGGAGCTGCCGCGACGCTTCGGCATGCATGGGGTCGACGCGCCCGCCGACGACGAATCGATCCGGATGCGCCTCGGCGGCCTGGGCCAGGTAGGCGTTGTCCCAGAGGTAGTAGCGTGGCTGAATGAGCACCGTCCAGGCCACGCCGCCGGCTTCGTCCTGCGCCGCGAAGAGGTCCGCCGGCGCAGCCTCACGGTCGGGCATGAAGTCCGAGTCTGGGTGTTTACCAAAGCGTGGGCCGCGAAGCGTCCAGATGTGGACGTGCGATTCAACCAGGTCCATGGCGCGAGTCCTTCAGCCGGGTTTGCGCATAATGCCAGGAATACTTGCACTCACCAGTTCACCACTTCCGCACCCGTTCCCCGACAGGTCGCAATTTGCACTCGTACAAATGTACAATTGACCATGGACTTGGTAATCGACACCTCAGCCGTGATCGCCGTGATCATTTGGGCGCCCGAGCGACCGGCAATGATTCGACACACCGCCGGCGCTGGCCTGGCCGCTCCCGCATCCCTGCATTGGGAAGTGGGCAACGCCTTCTCCGCGATGTTTCGAAGGCGGCGAATCACCCTGGACCAGGCTCGGCAGGCGGTCGAGAGCTACCAGGAGATGTCGCTCCGTTTCGTCGATATCGATCTCGGCCAGTCGCTGGAACTCGCTGAGCGCCTGGGACTGTATGCCTACGACGCCTACGTGGTCGCGTGCGCCTTGAACCTGCGCGCTCCGCTGCTCACACTGGACAGGCGACTAGCCGCCGCGGCGTCTCGGACCGGCGTGAGGATTCTGGAGGTGAACAACGCATGAAGGTCTACACCTACTCCGAGGCTCGCCAAAACCTGGCATCCCTGCTGGAAGCGGCTCAGCGCGACGGCGCCGTAAGCATTCGACGCAAGGACGGCCGCTCATACGTCGTGCAGCCGGAACCCGCCACGCGCTCCCCGCTCGACGTGGCCGGTATTGAACTTGATCTTTCGACCGATGAGGTCGTCGACCTGGTACGTGAGGGCCGAGAACGCTACGGCTGACGAAAGCGCCTGGCGAGGCTCCCACACAGTTTCACTACAAGCGGTAAGGGCGGTTCGCGAACCGCCCCTACACGGGCTTCGCGGCGGCACCTGCCCTCGGCCCAATCACTTCCTGGTGATAGCGGATCTCGACCGGAAAGCGCTTGAAGGCTTTCAGGGCCCGCGGTATCTGGACTCCGACGCACCGATCGAAGAAGTAGGTCAAGCTGCCTCGAACTCCAGGCCGGCGATCACCTCGTGGTCGTCGAGGCCAAAGTCGTCGCAGATTTCGTCGACCGACTCGCCGGCCTGCTTGCGACCGCGCATGGCCCAGGTCGGAATCCCGCGCACGCTCGGCGCCCCGAACGAGACGCGCGGATCGATTTGCACCGGAGAGCTCCGCCCGGCCACGTGCCAGCGAAGCGCCCAACCATGCTCATAGTCGAACGTATGGAATTTCTCGCCGAGCAATTCAGCCCAGGCCAGTTGCCCTTGCTCGTCGCCGATAACTACCTCGGTGAATTCTGAAAGCTCCTGAAGCTCCCCCCACTCCCGCAGAATCCGCGAACCTTCCGTGTAGAAGCGCTCGGCGACGAACGGATATTCGGTCTGGAGCAGCGCTTGAAAGTAGGCGCGCGCGTTCCGCAGGTTCTTCAAACGGACGCCGTAGCTCCTGAACACGGCAACGAAGGCCACTTCGACCGCCTCGAAGTAGTTCAAGCGTTCTCCCGCGTTGCGGCGCGGGAGCGCCGGCCCGGACGTTTCGCTTCCCCGGAACCAGTAGCCAACGGTCTGCGGCTTCGCCTGTGCATACCGAGCCGCCTCGGCGACCGTATACGTGGGCAGCGTCAGCCGCTTGCGCCAGAGGTCGGAACCCTCGATCGGCTCGGTTGGCCGATCCAGGGACGGGGCCAGATGCGGCCGGTCCGAGACGGTAACCACTATGCCCGGCCCTCCGCGATCGCTGACTTTCCGATCTCAGGTTACCCCGTCGGGAATTAGTGCATGTCAGCCGCAGGCTGCACAGTGGGTTGGCCCAGGAGGGATACGTCGTGAGGAAAGTGGCGGCTGCGTGATGAAGACGGCCTATGCGGCCAACTCGCCTGGGAGTATTTCAAGCGCCACGTAGCGCCGGAAGGCATTGGTATCAGTGAAGAATCGATACCCCGCTTCGTTTACGATCTGTTCGATCTCGGCGTCTTCGTCTATCAGCAGTGCGACAGGGACACTTAGCCCTGGTTGCAAACCATCGGGCCAAGCGAGATCAATTGTAGCCAGTGCTTCTCCAGATTCCGGGACTGTAAGTTCGTACAGAATCTCTCCGGCAGGAAGTCCGAGCCTCTCCACCCACGCGTTGCACTGGTGAAGCTCGCGTTCTTCGTCTTCGCTCTCGACGCCGCCCGGTAGTTCTCGTGCATCGCGGTCGACGATGTTGGGAATGCCTACGAGACCTTCAACCGAGCCCGTAAGCAGTTGATCGAGCATCTGGTTGGCGGCGGCGGCCAGCAACTCGCGCCGCGCGTCGAGGAAGTCATGGTATCGATCAAGAGACCAAAGCGCCGGATCGTTCGGTATCCAGTGGGATTCCACGGCTCCGGAATGCTTCGCGGCGTAGTCAGGCAGATACTCCACCGGGTCGCGGTTGCTCACCTCCTGGTTTGTCGCGGCGGTAAGGAATGTAAGATTGGCAAGCGAATTCACTTCTGGCCGCGAGTAGCCAGCTTCATAAAGCTTCGATTTTGGAAATATATGGTGTAGCTGTAATTGGCCCATAGCCCCCAGCATTTGAACCGAGAGTTTGAGCCCGTTGCCCCAGTCACGTGCACCCTTTACGCGTGTCAGCATGTACAGAAGGGGGTAGAAGCGCGCGCCGCGCCCCCACCCACCAAGAAAGTCCTCGGGCTTGACTTCTAGGTCGCCGCGTTGCTGTCGCAGTTGGTCAATGAGACGGTCAAGCCCATCGTCCGGATTCTCAATTAAAGCAAGATCTTGATTTAAGACCGTCTCCGTAGAGGTGGAGTACCGCCCCCAAAGCAAAGTGTGGATGTACCAGTAGAGGATCTTGTTCTGGTCAATGCTGCTGCCAAACTTTCCGCCTCGGGCATCGAAGAACCGTGCGAGTAGTGGGAAGGAGTACCGGCTTCCCAGCACGCGATCATGATCCAGTCCAAGGCGTGAGGAGACGAGGTTTAGTAGGGCGTCAACAGCCTTCTCAGCACGGGTGAGGCCTCCCTGGAATGTCACGGTATCCACGCTATCCAGAGCAGTGAACAGCGCTTCCCCGGTAACAATGGTGTTGATGCACCGCAAGAACCAATCGAGCTTAAAATTGAATCCCGCCTGCTCCCACTTCTGTAATCGGACTTGCAATTCCTCACGTGCATCAGGCCAGGCGGCGCAGACCTTGGCAAGCGCGAGGTCACCCTTGGAAAGCTTGGTTCCGCCGCTATTCACACGGTTGAAGATGTCGACTACGACATCAATAGACTTGTCTTCCCCAGTGACTTGATCAATGTGGAGATCAATGTGACCGATCGCGACCAGAGCATTTAATCGATTCATATATTCATTCATCTGCGAAGCAAATTCTGGCACGACATGCAGCTGGCTAAAGGCCGGGCCAACGCCTTGTTGGATGAGATCTGTAACGTTTAACCAGAATGGGTCATCGCGCATTCGGCTCGGTTGGTAGAACGCAAAGATCTCATCTTTCAAATGAAAATACAGCCCAGTGAAAGTCCTAGCGTCACCATCGAAGAATTCGGGAGGCTTGCCTCGTACGATCCCATAGAGACTCGTGATGCGCTGCTGCCCGTCCAGCAGCAGGTCGATGGTTCCAGAAGCCGGAGGCGCATCGCCTCTGACCTCTACGCCATCACTCACCGTTGACCAGACCAGCAAGCTCCCCACGGGGTGCCCCCGGTAAAGAGAATCCATTAGCCCGCGAACTTGCTCGCGATTCCACACAAACCCTCGCTGGAACGTGGGAAGTGCGAGATTCCGAAGATCAATCTGGTCGAGGATCGTCCTGATTTCCATACGAGAAGACCTCCGCCCAGCCAGTGGCTACAGCAACAAGTACGGCTGCTCGATGAGCTCCCGGATGCGGGCGAGGAAGCGGGCGGCGGGGGCGCCGTCGATGACGCGGTGGTCGAAGGTGAGGCTGAGGGTGACCGAGAGTTGGGCGACGACCTCGCCGTCGCGGGCCACGGCCTTTTCGCGCAGCGCGCCGACGCCCAGGATGGCGGACTCGGGCGGATTCAGCACCGGCGTGAAGGCGTCGATGCCGTAGAGCCCCAGGTTGCTGATCGTGAAGGTGCCGCCGGTGATGTCGTCCAGCGCGAGCTGGTTGGCGCGGGCGCGGTCGACCACGCCGCGCACGTCGGAGGCGATCTCGACCAGCGACTTGCGGTCGGCCTGCTTGACGTTGGCCACCACCAGGTCGCCGCCGGCTTCGATGGCGAGCCCCACGTTCACGCTGTCGTGCAGCCGGATGGCGTCGCCCTCCAGGCTGGCGTTGGCGCGGGTGTGCTCGCGCAGCGCGTGGGCGCAGACGCGGATGAGCAGGTCGTTGTAGCTGATCTTGAAGCCGAGGGTCGGCTCATGGCGGGCGGCCAGCTCGGTGCGCAGCTCGTGGAAGCGGCGACCGTCGGCTTCGGTGACCAGCGTGACCTGCGCGGTCTGCTGGAGGCTCTGCAGCATGCGCTCGGCAATGACCTTGCGCACGCCGGTGACCGGAATGGTCGATCCCGCGGCGGGCTCTCCGGTCGCGGCGGCCACCGCGGGCATCGGCGCCGGCGGCGCGATGGCGGGCGCCACGGCGACGGCGGGAGCGGCCACCGGCGCGGCGGCCGCGGCTTCTCGCACGTCGCGTTCGATGACGCGTCCGCCGGGACCGCTGCCGACGAGCCCGACCAGCGCCACGCCCAACTCGCGGGCGATGCGCCGGGCCAGGGGCGAGGACTTGACGCGTCCATCTGCAGCCGCCGGGGCGGGTGCTGCCGCCACCATGGGCGCCGGGGCGGGGGCCGGAGTGGGCGGTGGAGCCGCTGGGGCAGGTGCTGGTGCTGGTGCAGCGGGTGCCGGGGCAGGTGCGGGCGCGGGCTCAGGCGCGGCGGCGGGGGATGCCTCGGGCGCGGGCGGCTCCTCGCCGGGCTCCAGGATGTAAGCCAGGGTTCCCTGCACGGGCACGGCGTCGCCGGGCTGCGCGGCAATCCCGCCCAGCACGCCGTCCTCCGGCGCCTCGACGGTGGCGTTGATCTTGTCGGTTTCGAACTCGAGGATCGGCTGACCCTTGGTCACCGTGGCCCCGTCCTCCACGAGCCAACTGCTGACGATGCCTTCTTCCATCGTCATGCCCATCAGGGGCATGAGGACCGGGGTGGCCACAGGCGGGTCCTTTCGTTAGCGGTGGACGCTAGCGGGAGCCTTGCAGCGACTCCCGAATGGCCGCGGCGATCCGCTCCGGGTCGGGAATGGCGCCCTTTTCGAGCGGCTCCGAGAACGGAATGGGCGAGTGCGACCCGGCCACCCGCAGCACGGGCGCGTCCAGATCGTCGAAGCCGTGCTCCTGGATCTGTGAAGCAATCTCGGCGCCAAAGCCGCCAAAGCGCGCCGCCTCATAGACCACGACGGCGTGATTCGTCTTGTTCACGGAGGCCAGGATGGTGTCCACGTCCAGCGGATAGAGCGTGCGGACGTCGACGACCTCGACGTCGATGCCCTCACCGGCCAGCTGCTCGGCAGCCTCCAGCGCGTAGTGCACCTGGCGGGCGTAGGTCACGACGCTGACGTCGCTGCCCTCGCGCTTCACGTCGGCCAAGCCCAGCGGAATGGTGTATTCATCCTCGGGCACGGGGCCGCGCATGGAGTAGATGGCCTTGTGCTCGAAGAACACGACCACGTTGTCTTCGCGGATCGACGATTTCAGCAGGCCCTTGGCGTCGTGGGGCGACGAGCAGGTGACCACCTTGAGCCCGGGCACGTGCGCGAACCAGGCCTCGAGGCTCTGGGTGTGCTGCGCCGCGTTCCCCGTGCCGGCGCCGAAGGGCGCGCGGTAGGTGATGGGCAGCTTGGCGGCGCCGCCGAACATATAGCGGTTCTTGGCGGCCTGGTTGACGATCTGGTCCATGGCGATGCCCATGAAGTCCGAGTACATGAACTCGGCCACGGGCCGGCAGCCGGTGACGGCGGCGCCCACCGCCGCCCCGCCGATGGCCGCCTCGGAAATGGGCGTGTCGATGATGCGAGCCTCGCCCCACTTCTCCAGCAGGCCGGCGGTGACGTTGTAGGCGCCGCCCCAGATGCCGACCTCCTCGCCCATGACGAAGACGTTCGGGTCGCGGGCCATCTCCTCGTCCAGGGCTTCGTGCAGCGCCTGGCTCATGAAGATCTGGCGGGTGGCCGCCTGCGCCGGGGCGTCGGGTGCGCTGGTGACAGCCATGGCTAGACGTACACGTCCTGCTCGATGGCATCGAGCGTGGGCCAGGGACTGGCCTCGGCGAACTCTTCGGCCTGCTTGATGGCTTCCTCGACCTCATCGTCAATCGCTTGCAGGTCCTCGTCGGTCAGCGCCTTGGCCTCGAGCGCGATCCGCTTGAAACGCTCGATGGGGTCGCGGGCGATCCACTTGGCGATCTCTTCCTCGTCGCGATAGCCCTTCGAGTCGTGGATCGTGTGGCCCTTCTGGCGATAGGTGATCGTCTCGATGAGGGTCGGGCCTTCGCCGTTGCGTGCGCGGTCGATGGCCACTTTGGCTCGTGCGTAGACCTCGAAGACATCGTTGCCGTCGATGCGCTCGCTGGGCATGCCGTAGGCCGGACCCCGGTCGCCCACCGGCGCGGCGTTGGCGTACTCGGTGTGCGTGGCCATGCCGTACTGGTTGTTCTCGCAGACGAAGACCACCGGCACGTTGAGCACCGATCCCATGTTGACGCCTTCGTGAAAGGCGCCCGTGGGTCCGGCGGCGTCACCGAAGAAGCAGACCGTGACCTTGCCGTCATTGCGCAGCTTGGACCCCAGCGCAGCGCCCACGGCGATGGGCACTCCCGCGCCGACGATGCCGTTGGCGCCGAGGTTGCCGCTGGCGACGTCGGCAATGTGCATCGAGCCGCCCTTGCCGCCGCAATAGCCGGTGGTGCGTCCGTAGAGCTCGGCCATCATCTTGTCGAGGCGCGCGCCCTTGGCGATGCAGTGACCGTGGCCGCGGTGGGTGCTGGTGATGAAGTCACCCTCGTTGAGCGCGGCGCAGACGCCGGTCGCGGAGGCCTCCTCGCCGATGTAGAAGTGCAGCGCGCCGCGCATCTTGGCCGCCCGGTAGGCCACCTCGGCCGTTTCCTCGAAGCGGCGGATGCGGCGCATGGTGCGGTACATCCACAACAAGCGCTCTTGACTGAGGCCGGCTAGCGAGCCATTTGACGAGGCGATGGGTACGTCCTCGGGTGCGTGAGCGGGTGAATGCGCCCGCTGCCGAAGGCGCCGAAGTATATCACCGGCCATCAGCGCCTCGGCCCGCCGCCGCGTCCCGGGAAACTCGATGCCCCCGGGCGGGCTCGGACCGCGGCGGCGCCCGGAATCGCCGGGACATGCAGCCGTGCCGCCGACTCGCCCTTGGCTAGACGAGGCTGGCGACGAAGTCGCCGGCTTCGGATGTCGACATGCCCATGCGGCCGGCGCTCATGGACGCGAAGCGCCCACTTTCGAGCGCCTTGACGACGGCGGCCTCGACGCGCTGGGCCGCGGCATGCTCGCCGATGTCGTCGAGCAGCATTTGCATGGCGTTGATCGCCGCCAGCGGGTTGATGACTCCCTGCCCGGTGTATTTGGGCGCGGAGCCGCCGATCGGCTCGAACATGGAAACGCCCTCCGGGTTCACGTTGCCGCCGGCGGCGATGCCCATGCCGCCCTGAATCATCGCGCCAAGGTCGGTGATGATGTCGCCGAACAGGTTCTCGGTGACGACGACGTCAAACCACTCGGGGTTCTTGACCATCCACATCGTGGCGGCGTCCACGTGGGCGTAGTCGCGGGTGATGTCCGGGAAGTCGGCGTCGCCGATCTCGTTGAAGGCCCGCCACCAGGTGCCGTGGACGTAGGTGAGCACGTTGGTCTTCGCCACCAGGTGCAGCTGGTTGGTTCGCGCGCGGGCGCGGGTGAGCTCGAAGGCGTAGCGCACACAGCGGGACGCGCCGTGATAGGTGGTGCAGTGGATTTGCGTGGATACCTCGTTCGGCGTGTTGGCGTACTGCACGCCGCCCATGCCGGTGTAGATGCCCTCGGTGTTCTCGCGAACGATGATGAAGTCGATGTGTTCGGGGCCCTTGCCCGCCAGCGGCGTCTCCACGTTGGGGTAGAGCTTGACCGGGCGCAGGTTGATGTATTGGTCGAGCTCGAACCTGATCCGCAGGAGGATGTTCTTCTCGAGAATGCCGGGCAGCACGTCCGGATGGCCGATGGCGCCGAGGAAGATGGCGTCGAACTGGCGCAGGTCGTCGATGGCGCCGTCGGGCAGCGTCTCGCCGGTGCGCAGATAGCGCTCGCCGCCGAAGTCGAGGGTGGTGGTGTCGTAGGTGAAGCCGGCAACGTGAGCCGCGGCCTCGAGCACCTTCAATGCTTCGGCGGTGACCTCAGGTCCAGTGCCGTCACCCGGAATCAATGCGATGTTGTGCATGCAAGCCCATCCCCTGTTCGCCCGCACGCACGGGCGCGAGCTTAGGATACTTGGCGGCGGTCCATCGCCTAGTCCGCTGCCCAATAGTCGGGCACGACGGTGAGGCGCAGCTCCTGCACGTCGGCGTGGTCCACGCGGCGGCGCACGTCGTCCATGATCTGGGGCAGGTGCATGGCCACGATCTGGGCGGACGCATTCGATCGGCAGGCCAGAATCGCGGTCGTGCCGATGTAGCCGGCCGGCTGGCAGCGGGCAGCCGCATTCTTGCCCAGGACGGCCTGCAGGGCGGCTTCGATCGCCTGGGTGGTGTCAAGCCGGCGGCGGCCGTAGCGCATGTCGGAGCGCTCGCCGAGCTCGGCCAGCAGATCGGCCAGCGGCCGGGCCTGGCCCGCTCTACGCCGGGGCATGTGTGGCCCGAATGCGACCGCGTTCAACCACCAAATGCACCGCACGGTCGAGCAGCGGCGCGTCCAGCCCAGCCGGATCGGCGGTGGTGACGATGGTCTGCGCCGAGGGCGTCAGGCGCTCCAGCAGCAGGCGCCGGTGGTGCGGGTCCAGCTCAGCCGCCACGTCGTCGAGCAGCAGCACCGGCCGTTCGCCGGTTCGGCGCTGGGCAAGCTCGAACTGGGCCAACTTGAGTGCCACCCCGGCCAAGCGTAGCTGGCCTCGCGAGCCGAAGCTGGCCAGCGGGTGCGTGCCGAGGTGGAGCGCCAGGTCGTCGCGATGCGGACCCAGGCTCGTCGCCCCGCGCTCGATATCGCCGGCCCGCGCCTGAAGCAGCGCCTCCACGTGTTCGGCGGGATCGGCGGCCGTCGCCGTGGCGGCGTAGCCGACGGCCAGGGTTGGATCGCCGGTGATCTGCGCATACTCCGCCGCGATCAGCGGCTGCAACGCTTCCACGAAGTCTTCCCGAGTCCGCACGACCCGTACCGCGAGCGGGGCGAGACGCGCGTCCCAGAAGTCCAACTCCGGCGGCCGGCCCTGTCCGGCGCGGATGCGGCGAAGCAGCGCGTTCCGCCGGGTGAGCACGACGTCGTAGTCCGCAAGCGCCGTCACGTAGTCGCGATCGAGCTGCGCCAGCGCCATGTCCAGCCACCGCCGCCGCTCGCGCGGCGGCCCGGTGAGCAGCGTCAAATCCGCCGGCGCAAAGCTGACGGCCTGCAGGCGACCCGGCAGATCGGCCAGCCGCCGGGCGGCGCCGCCGATGCGGACCCGGCGTCGCACGCCGCCGCCGGCGCTCGTTCGCGCGACCACGAGCTCCAAATGCTCCTCCCCGGACGCCGCCTGAACCTGCGCCCCGATCCGCGCGAAGTCCGCCGCATCGGGCGCATCGACGTTGATCCAGGCGGCCTCGGGCCCACCGCGCATGCTGCGGCCGGTCGCCAAGATATGCACTGCGTCCAGCAGATTGCTCTTGCCCTGGGCGTTGCCCCCCTGCACCACGAGCGGGCCGACCGGCAACTCGAGATCAAGCCGGGCGTAGTTGCGAAAGTTGAGCAGGTGCAGCGCGGCGACGTGCATTGGGTGCGGAGCGGCGACCACTGCCGGGGAAGAACAGTTGCGCGATTGTGCAACCTTCGCGCACGTCAGATCGGCGACTCGACTCCGTCGATGGCTGCCGCACGGCGGATGGCGCGGACCGTCTCCGTCAACGACCCCCACGCGTTGGCGCCCACGCGGCGCAACTCGAAGCGGCGGTCGAGTGAGTGCACCGTGCCGGCCACGGTGGTGACCGCCGCGCGGTAGCCGGAATCTCGGACGAGCTGGACCACGTCGTCGTCGTAGAGGCCATTCGGGTAGGCGAAGTAGTCCACGCCGTCGACGTCACGCTCGAGATCGGATCGGGAAAGAACGACCTCCGCCTGCGCCGCGCCCAGGTTCTGCTGGATGAGGGACGGCAACCTGGCGTGATTCAGCGTGTGCGAGCCCACGGTCATGCCGGCGGCCCGCACCTCGCGGATCTGGTCGATGGTCATGTGGCCTTGTCCATGGCGGTCGAATCCCGGCAGCACGAAGAACGTGGCGGGGAGGCGCAGCTCGAGGAGCACGGGCAGCGCGTCGTGGTATTGACCCAGCCATCCGTCGTCGAAGGTGAGGACGAACGCGCGCGGCGGCAGCTTGGTCCACCCTTCCATGGCCGCCACCAATTGATCGAACGACACCGGAACGAGGCCTTCATCGAGGAGAGGTGTGAGGTGGTCACGGAAGGCGTCCGCGCCGCGCGTGTGGTGATAGGTGAGCACGGGGGCGACCACGGGCTCGGGTGTTGCGATAACCGGTCGGGCAATCGGTGAGGGTTGGCCTTCGCCGCGGTCCCGTTCCCGGTAGCCGAGCCCGACATAGAGCTCGCCAAGATTGCCGCGCACCGGCCGCCGGGTTCCGGGCGACACCGGCATGAGGCGAACGACCTCGCGTTGAAACAGCTGGGTCGGCGTGCCGCGCCAGGTGATCGGCGAGCCCACGCTCGCACCCGCTCGGGCTCGCCGCTCGGGCGTGTCGAGCGCGGCGGCCTCGAATTCGCCGAAAGACTCGGGCGCGGCCTCCGCCCCGGCCAGCGCGCGGGCCATGTGCTCGCCGAGGTTCGTGCGCCGCGGCACGCCGACCGGCAATGCCGTGGAACGCCCCGGCGCTTCCAGGCGGCCGTGGGTGAAGTATTGGACCAGGGTGTCGTCGACGAACACACCCGGCGTGAGGGGATAGCCAAGCTCGCGGGAGGCGCCGGCGCTGCGATACGCGTGCAGAAAGGCCGCCTCGACTGGGATGCCGTTCAGTCCACGCCAGCGTTCGGCGTGGTCTTGGGAGGCGTCGCGGTCGTCGGTCACGGGTCAGATGGCGAACTGGATTCCCGCCTTCGGAGACCTTTGCATAAATCGGGGGGCGGGGCGGACCATGGGGCGTCGCCAGGCGGAGGATTGAGGAGCGGGCGTATGCACCGGGATATGGGCCGAC
>DAOUKN010000126.1:0-1758 GCA_034421255.1 Chloroflexota bacterium
CAGTTTGTCTGCACGAGTTCGCGGTATACGGCTTCGGTGGCGCGGGCCATGCCGTGGCGATCCTGCCGCCGGCGCATGTCGCGCGCCGCCGCCTGCGTGATGGTGCGAGCCAACGCGGGCTCTGTCAACACGCGCAGGGCCGCGCCCCCCGCCGCCAGCCCGTCGCCGGCGTCCACCAATAATCCCGTGTCCCCGTCGGCAATCAGGGCGCTGGTGCCGATGGCCTGCGCGCCCACGACCGGCACGCCGGCCCACATGGCCTCCATGACGGCGTAGGGCACGCCTTCCCAGCGGGCCAGGTGCAGGTAGACGTCCATGGCCGGCAGCAGGGTCCGGGCGTCGGGCACGAAGCCGGGCCGCAGCGTGGCATGCAGGAGGCCAAGGTCCGCGAGTCGCTGTTCGACCACCGTTTGCAGCTCCCCGCCGTTGATCCACAGCAGGCGCGTGTCCGGCCGCGCGGCGTGAATCACGCGGAACGCCTCGACGATGTCCATCGGGGCTTTCTGGGCGGTGAAGCGCGAGGTCGTGCCGACCACCGGCACGTCGGGGGAGAGCCCCAACCGCCGCCGCGCCTCTGTCTTGGCCAGCGGCTCGAAGGGCTCGAAGCCGTTGGGCACCAGGCGCACGCGCGACGACCCCAGAAGCCTTGCGGCCTCGCGGTGCTCGCCGTCGGACAGGGCAATCACGCGATCGGTCATCGAGCCCAAGACCTTCTCGAGCCCGCGCGCCATGGCGCGGCCGGGCCCGGCGGCGAAGTTCAGGTAGTAGAAGCCGTGCGGGGTGTGCACGGTGCGGACGCGGTCCCACCGCGCGGCGAGCCGTCCGGTGATTCCCGCCTTGGTGCTGTGGGTGTGGACGATGTCGTAGCCGCCCTTCCGTATCAGCCGCGCCAGACGAACGATGGTCGTGGCGTCGGCCCACGGGTTCAACGCGCGCACCATCGGGATCTCCCGCACGGTCACGCCCGCCTCGCGCAGGTCGCCGGCAAACGACGTGTCGCCGTGCGCTTCGGATCGCACCGCGGGACACGCCACCTCCACCGCCACGGCGGCCGGGTCGAGCGAGGTGGCCAGGTCGAACAGATGCCGCTTGGTGCCACCGATGGTGGCCTCCATCACCTGGAGGACGCGAATTGGACGGCTCGGCGGCGTCAGTGTCGCTCCAGCACCGATTCGCGCAGCCACGCGTACTCGGCCTCGAGTCCCTGACGCACGGTCGTGGTGGGATTGAAGTCCAACTCGCGCCGGGCCTTGCCGATGTCGGCCTGGCTGTGGAGCTGATCCGCCGGATTGGCGTCGGTGTAGATCAACTCCGCCGGACGGCCAACGACGTACTCCATCTCCTGCACGAACTCGTTCACGGACACCGTCGGGCCGCTGCCGATGTTGTAGGTCTCGCCGATCGGCAGCACGTCCAGCACCCGGGCCTGCGCCTCCACGGCGTCCATCACGTAGGTCAACTCACGGGTTTGCTCGCCGTCGCCGTAGATCGTGATCGGGCGACCCTCGGCGATGGCCTTCAGGCCGATGTGCGCGAGCATGTCCGGGCGCTGGCGCGGACCGAAGAGCGTGTAATAGCGCAGGATCACGACCGGCAGGCCGAAGAGTTGGCGGAACCCATTGAGCACGTGCTCGTCCATCAGCTTGGACATGGCGTAGAAGGCGCGGGGATTCAGGTCGTGATCCTCGGGCGTCGGCAGCTTGGGATTGAAACGGTAGATCGGTGCCGTGGGAGGGAAGCTGAAGAGCTGGACGAGGG
>DAOUKN010000127.1:0-17277 GCA_034421255.1 Chloroflexota bacterium
GCAGTGGCGGCAGCGGCGCGTCTCGGTGTCGGGTGTGGCTCCTAGGGATTCGGCGGCCCCGGCCAGACGGCGTCCGGTCCCGCCACTCGCGTAAGGTCCGTGCGGCCCAGCCGGCGGTCGAGCTCGGCCAGCGTCGCGTCGTGGCCCGCCAGCGTCTCGCCTGGGGCAATGTCGGCCAGCGGGGCCGCCATGAACGCACGCTCGGCGACGCGGGGATGCGGGATGGTCACGCGCCCGTTCGACATCTCCAGCGTGCCCAGGCTGACAATGTCGACGTCCAGCGGGCGCGGGCCGTAGGGAATGCCCGGCCGGCGGCCCGCCGCGAACTCCAGGCCCTTGCCAAACATGAGCAGCCTCACCGGCCCCAGCGTCGTCGTGAGCCGCAGCGCCAGATTTAGAAACGGACCCTGGTGCACGTGCCCGGCCGGCGGCGACTCGTACACCGGCGACACCGCGTCGATGCGCCCAACCGTCCCCAGCGCCTCCACCGCGCGTCGCAGATGCCCCATCCGGTCGCCCATGTTCGATCCCAGGACCAGGAGGGCGGGGAGGGGCATTTCGAGTGGATGCCGGGTCATTCCGAGGCGCTCCACTTCGCCATCCCGAGCCACCGCCTGGCACTCCGAGCCCACCACATGTCATTCCGAGCGCAGCGAGGAATCTGCGGCCGATCAGACGGTCCCGCAGCCGTACTCGCCGCCAGCGCCGGCAAGACACCGCGTCCGTCCCAACTCCAACAGCCCCGCGAAGCGACGCTTGAAGATGTCTGCATTATTGGATGGCGGCCCAGCCACCACCGACTCGCTACGATCATGACTCAACCGCGCCGCGACGAATGAAACTGCGCACCGGGATGCCGCCGTGACCGACCAATTCGATATCGATGATCCCAAATATGAGCTAGCTGCCGCCGAGATCCTGCGCCGGCATAACGCCGGCGAGCGCGAAGCCAACATCACCAGCGCGGTGCGGCGCTTTCTGACACTCACCGGGCTGGCAAAGAGCGAGGAGATCGTTGAGGAAGCTCCGCCAGTCGAAGGGTCCGGCGGAGCCGTCGACCTCACCACGCTTAACACCTTCATCGAGTTCAAGCGCCGCGTTGGCGGCACTGGCAGAGCTTTCGAGCCCCGCCCTGACTACGTGCTTCAGCTCGACCGCTATCTGGGCCAATCGGAGGCGGCGGGGGCGAGGGTCCGCATGGGCATCCTCACCGACGGCAAGCACTGGCTCCTGCGATGGCCGAACGCGGGGGAAGTCAAAACGACCGCTCCCTACGCCTTCACGCTGGAAAGCGCCGACGACTGGCTTCCGCTGTATGAGTGGCTGCGGGACAAGGCGCTGGCGTCGGAAAGCAACGTGCTTCCGATGCGGAAAATCATCGCGGACGCCTTCGGACCCAGCAGCCCGCGATACGAACGGGACATAGCGGCGCTCAGAGGCATCTACCAAGCCAAATCAAGCACGGAGACCGTACGAGTCAAGCGGCGGCTGTGGCGCGATCTGTTGCTGGCGGCGCTGGGCGAGATCGCCAGGACGGACGAGGAAATGGACGACCTCTTCGTCCGTCACACCTACCTGAGCGCCGTGATCGGCATGGTGGTGCAGGCCTCGTTCGGCATCGATATCTACCAGCTGTCGCGCAACGACCCGGCCGACTTGTTGCTTGGGCGGCGCTTTCAGCAGGACACCGGCCTGTCGGGAATCGTCGAATCGGACTTCTTCGCCTGGCCGCTGGAAGTCGGCGGGACGCCCTTGATCAGGGCCGTGGCGGATCGGATTGCCCGCTTCGACTGGCGCCAGGCCCCCGGCGACATCGCCGCGATTCTCTACGAGACCGTCATCCCGCCCGACGAGCGTCGGCAGTTGGGCGAGTACTACACCCCGCACTGGCTGGCGCGGACGATGGTGCGGGAGGTGGTGACCGACCCGCTCGACCAGCGTGTGCTCGATCCCGCCTGCGGCTCCGGCACCTTCATCGCTGAGGCCGTGGACCATTTCCTCGAAGCCGCCGCCGGTGCGCGCTTGGCGCCCGGTGAGGTTCTCGACAAGCTGCACACCTGCGTCACCGGCATGGATGTGCATCCGGTGGCCGTGCACCTGGCCCGCGCCGCCTAGGTGCTGGCGGCCCGCCCGGCAATCCAGGCGGCCGCCGACGCCGGGCACGACGCCGCGGTCTCCGCTCCGATCTACCTGGGCGACGCCTTGCGGCTTCGTTTCCATGCCGGCGACCTGTTCGCTGAACATGAAGTGCGAATCGAGGTCGAGGACGAGCAGAACACGGCGCTGGTCTTTCCGGTGAGCCTGGTCGAGCGCGCCGGCGACTTCGACGCGCTGATGAGCGATGTCGCCGAGGCAGTCGAAAAGGGAGACGACCCGACCCTGGCCCTAGACGATCACGACATCACCGATGCGCACGAGCGACCGATGCTGGAGCGGACTATCGCGACGATGCAGCGGCTTCACGCCGAGGGCCGCAATCACATCTGGGCCTACTACACCCGCAACCTGGTCCGCCCAGTGGCCTTGAGCCGCGCCAAAGTCGACGTGATCATTGGTAATCCGCCGTGGCTCAGCTACCGCAACACGGCCAGCACCTTGCGCGCCGAGTTGGAGCGCCAGAGCAAGGATCGCTACGGCATCTGGGCTGGTGGCCAATATGCCAATCGACAAGATGTTGCCAGTCTCTTCTTTGCCCGCTGCACCGATCTCTATCTCAAGGACGACGGTGTGATCGGCATGGTGATGCCGCACAGCGCGTTGCAGACCGGCCAGCATGCCAAGTGGCGTACTGGGTCTTGGCACGGGGACCGCAACACAAACCAACTTGCGGTGGACTTTGGCTACAAGACAGCTTGGGACCTGGAAGGACTGGAACCAAACTCCTTCTTCCCCGTTCCGGCGTCGGTGGTCTTTGCCAAACGCTTGGTCGCTGGCGACACGGTGCGGCCTCTGGCCAGCAAAGCGGAACGTTGGTTAGGCAAAGCTGGTGCGCCCGACGTTCGTAGGGTGTCCATCGCCATTACTGACACCTCGGGAAGCGGCGAGTCGCCATACACCCGTCGTGCCCGGCAGGGCGCGACCATCGTCCCTCGCAGCCTATTCTTCGTACACGAGACCGAGAATCCGGCAATTGTGCAGGCTGGTCAGACTGTGACGGTGAACCCTCGAAGGGGATCGCAAGACAAGAGGCCGTGGCGGAACTTGGATTTGACGGCCATCTCTGGTCAGACCGTCGAGACCCAGCACCTCTACAACGTTCAATTGGGTGAGACTTTGGTCCCCTACGTGACCCTCGAACCGCTCAAGGCTGTCCTGCCGTTGCGCAGAATTGACGGCGAGATGCCGCTCGATCCCGATGGTATAGGCGGAATTAGCCTCGGTGGATTGGAGCGCCGAATGCGTGGCCGCTGGCGGACAATCAACAGTCTTTGGGAGGTGAACAAATCGCCGTCCAATAAACTGAGCCTAGCTGGCCGGTTGGACTATCACCGGGATCTGTCAGTTCAGTTTGAATGGCGACGGAATCCTGGCGACAGACCTTTTCGGATCGTGTACACGCAGGCTGGTCAACCGACGGCGGCGCTTCTCCAAGATAACGAAGTCATAGTTGATACTAGGCTGTATTGGGTTGCTTGCCGGGATATCCGAGAAGCCCACTACTTGATCGCTATAGTCAACAGCGAAATCCTGTACGCGGCAGCAATTCAGCTCATGTCCAAGGGGCAATTCGGTGCGCGCGATTTGCACAAGCAGCTCTGGAAGCTGTCTATCCCGGAATTTGATCGGGACAGCGCGGCGCATGTGTCCATTGCCGCCGCCGGTGAGACTGCCGCAGCGGGGGTGGCACGCGAACTCGCCCGCCTGCGCGCGGAGCGCGATCGCGTAACTGTCACCATCGCCCGTCGCGAGTTGCGCAAATGGCTCAGATCATCCGCCGAAGGCCAAGCGGTTGAGGACACCGTGTCAAAGCTGCTGGCGTAGCACTGCCTGCAAGGTGGTCCGCCGCTTATTCCCTCCTCACAATTCGCGTCCGCGCAGCCAGCGCCAGTGTGATCGTGCCCCAGCCGACTAGCTTTAGGAGCCACAGGGACCCCTCCACTATTGAGGCGTACACACCCCCGCCGTCGGTATCGATCATCCACCGTGATTCGGTGCCCAGGTCGACATTCCAAAGGAACACGTCGACCACCATTGTGAAGGGATAAAACGTCGAGGTCGCGTCCGAAGGGCCGATGACAAGGCCCTTGACCTGCGCGCCGGTGACGAGACCAAACACTGCGAGAAAGATCACGAAGCCTAATACAAGCGGCCGCCAAGGCTGCCAGCCGTAGAGGAAGGACTTGTCCAGGAACCTGTCCCACAACCTGCTCCGCAGTCCATTTAGCGTTTGCCGGCGCCTGCGGAGCTTTTCGACCAATACGTCCCTAGCTTCATGCTCCTGACCGTTGCGCCGATATACGGCCGCCAGCTGATCGAACGGCTGTGGGTGATAGTTGGGCGTCTGCCGGTCCAGCCATTGCAGCCGGGTAGAGACATCTTGCGGCGAATTTGGGGCAATACGCTCGTACACAAAGCCGTCAAGGTGGAGGGTGATGTTCTGACGAGCCAGTGCCCTGGGATCGTCTGCCAAGAGTGATACCATGGCTTCAATTAAGTCGATCGACCCAGCTGTCATTGCGCCTAAGCTGGAGATCCCCAATACACTTACTCTGACCCTTTGGAGATTCAGGGCATTGCCGTCAGAGTTTTGAAACGACCCGCCGGAGCAACTCAAATCATCACTGATTCTCATACTGAGCAGTCGCCCCTCTCCTGTGGCACAGAACTCCCTATCCAGTCGAACATCGCCACGGACTTCTGCTCCGTCTGCAGCGATCGCGTGTCCGCCAGGGGTGTAAAACTGTCCGCCGGAGCAATTTAACTGACCGACAATTCGGGCACCCGGGAGCCGTACTCCTCCAGAGGCATGAAAGCGTGCTGTGCCACCAACGGATTTGTTGAGAAATACGCCCGCGCCAATCTCCGCTCCGTCGGCCATGAGCGCGTATCCGCCAGGGCTGTGAAACCGTCCACCAGAGCAGTTCAACTGGCCTGCAATTCGTGCGCCTAACAGCCGCACGGTTCCGGCGGCATGGAAGCCTGGAGTAGCGCCAGGGATCTCGTTGAGAAAAACTCCTACACCGATTTCTGCCCCATCGGCAGCAAGCGCGATCCCGCCAGAATTGTCGAATCGACCTCCCGAGCAACTCAAACTGCCGCCAATTCGCGTACTGAGTAGCTGCACAATGCCGAATGCGCAAAAGCTGTGTTGCAGAAACACACTGCCGTCTATGTCGGCACCGTCAACATTAAGCGCCACACCGCCTGGATTGCAAAACTTCCCACTATTACATCCGAGATTCCCCTCGATTCTGGCACTCATCATATGTACGGCACCCATTGCGATGAATCCATCACGTAGAAGGGCGCTACCGCCTATATTGATGCCGTAGGCATCTATCGCTACTTGATTTTCACCTGTGATTAGCAACTCGGTAAACACAATTGATCTGCTCACCTCGGCGTCTGTGAGGTTAATCTTGCCATTGACCACTGATTCAGTGATTACCATCTGGCCTCTAATCCAAGCACCCTCGGCATTCACCGATTGCAGTATGCATCGTCGTATAGATAGTCGGCGCAACTGAGCGAATCCGAAGTTCAGGTTGTCTTCCACGCGGCACGAATCTAACTGTATCGCCACCCCGATTCCGGCGTGACTTAGATCGATCCCGCCGGTCACGCGGATGCCTTGGATGTGAACCTGTCGTATCGTTGGCAACCGGCTTGCTCCGATCAGTGCAAGCAACTCGGTCAGCACGTGGCCGCGTACGGTTCGCTCCGGTCCCCAGGTATCCGGTGAATCGATTTCACGTGGATCGTCGTCGCCGAAAATGCATGGTTGCCCGGCCGTCACCGTGTCCCACATGCGCTGCTCGGCTTCAGTCAGGTTGAGATCGTCGGGAAGTTGCATTGCGTATCGAGGGCTAGCGATTCGGACACAGGGATCGCGGCGAAGGTAGCAGGCGCACGCCTGCCAGCGACAGAGGCGTGTGGCGCGAGCTGCCAATCGAAATGTCGCCGTCCCCGTTCGCAGTGGTTCGACAGGCTCACCACGAACGGGAATCGGGTCACACGCTGCACCCAGCGCGGGCCACCGGGTCTGGATTTCGGCTCCCCGCCTGCGCGGGGACAGACTCTGCCGGAATGACGGAATCTGGCGCCTCGTTTTGAGACTCACACGCGCGCCTCTAGAATGCGCCGGCAGCCTTCCGCGAGAGGGCGCCAAACGGCCCCACCTGGAATCTGAGCCGATGCCCCCTATCCCAACGCTGACCCCCATCCCAACCTTCCCCCTTTCAGGGGGAAGGAGTCCGAAGCGGCGTTGTTTTGGTGAGGATCCCAAGTCCGCGTGAGTACGGCACTCGTGGCCGGGGGAGCCGGCTTCATTGGCTCGCATCTCTGTGATGGTCTGCTCGCGTCCGGTCGCCGCGTGATTGCGGTGGACAGCTTTCTGACCGGGCGTCCCGAGAACGTGGCGCACCTTGTGGGGCGTCCTGAGTTCCGGCTGATCGAGCACGACGTTTGCGAGCCCCTGGACGTTGAAGAGCCGGTGGACGCGGTGTTTCACCTGGCCAGTCCCGCCAGCCCGACGGACTTCGACCGGATTCCCGAGGAGATCATGTGGGTGAACGCGCTGGGCACGCGCAATCTGTGCGATCTGGCGCAGCGCGACGGCGCGCGCTTGCTGCTGGCGTCGACCTCGGAGATCTACGGCGATCCCCTGGAGCACCCGCAGCGGGAGACATACTTCGGCAACGTGAACCCGATTGGCCTGCGCTCCCCCTACGACGAGAGCAAGCGCTTTGCCGAGTCGCTGGTGATGATGCGACGCCGCATGCACGGGCTGAACGCGCGCGTGGTGCGGATTTTCAATACCTACGGCCCGCGCATGCGCGTGGGAGACGGGCGCATGTCGATCGAGTTCGTGACCAAGGCGCTGCGTGGCGAGCCGCTGACGGTGGTGGGGGACGGCAGCCAGACGCGGAGCCTGTGCTTTGTGACCGACATGGCCGAGGGCATTTCCCGCGCGATGTATCGGCCAGCCACGGACGGCCAGGTTTTCAACCTTGGAAATCCCAGCGAGCACTCGGTGGCGGAGTACGCGGATCTGATCCGGGACATCGCCGACTCGTCGTCCGAGATTCGCCACGTGCCGGCGCGGCCCGATGATCCGCAGTTGCGACGGCCTGATATCGGCCGCGCGCGCGACGTCTTGGGCTGGCAGCCGGCGATTGCGCCCGCCGACGGATTGCGTCGGACGGTTGATTGGTACCGCGAGCATCTGGCGCTTGCTGAGCCGAACTAGCCCGGGCGCCCTCGTCTCGGCCTGGATGCCGCAGCTGTTGCTGGCGCTGGCCGCCGTTGTGGTGTCGGGGCTCTACGGTGCGTTGGCGGCGGCCGAGCTTGGCGGCTTGCTGAATGTCGCGCCGCCGGTGCTTGGCGCGGTGCTGGCGGCCGGCGCGTGGTGGACGGCCCAAGATCGAGCGCGCGGGCTGCGCTGGCCGGCGGCCGCGGCGGTTGTGGCATTGCTGGCCGTCGCGATCGTGCAAGCGCCGCCGGCGCTGCTGGGCATGGCGCTCGTCGGGCTCGGCGGGGTGGTGGTGGTTGGGGGACTGCGCATCGCCGGCAAGCTGCCGGACGCGCGGACCACGACCGCCGCGCTGGCCGCCGCGGCCGTCGCCCTGGTCCCGTTTCGCGGCCTGGGCGAGATTGCCATCGGGCCGTCGGTGGTGGGGCTGAGCGATTTCGCGTTGGGGGCGGCGCTGGTGGTGTGGCTTGGGGGCCGTGGCCGCGGGCGGATCGAGATTCCCCGGCTGGCGCTGGCGATTGTCGTGTTCGCCGCGTGGTTGAGCGTCACCGGCGTGCTGGCCCTCGATCCGGCGCCGGTGCTCAAGGAGACCATCAAGTGGCTGCAGGTGGCCGTGGCGGTCGTGCTGCTGGCGGATGTGCTGCGCCACGCCGACGCCAGGATCGTGGTGGCGTGGCTGGTCGGAATCGCCGTGGCGGCGGAGGCCGCGGTGGGGCTGGCGCAGGCGATAACGGGCATCGGCCCCGCCGCGTTCAACGTGGGTGGTCTGATCCGGTCGTTTGGGACCTTCGAGCAGCCCAACCCCTTTGGGGGGTACCTTGGATTGCATTTGCCGTGGCTATTGGCGGGGGCGATCTATGTCCGGCGGTCGCGCCGGCCGTGGATCGCCGCCCTCTGGCTGCTGGTGCTGGTCGCGCTGGTGATCAGCCGTTCGCGAGGAGCCTGGATTGGAATGATCGGGAGCACGGCCGTGGTGCTGCTGGCGGCGATGCCGCGGGTCCGCGTGTTGGGCGCGGCGACGGCGGCGCTGATCGTCGCCGGATTCCTGGCGTTCGCCGGGTGGCAGCTCACGGGCGGCCTGGAACGGGCGCTGCCCGATCCGGCGCGGGCGGCGGTGGAAGGCCGGACCGAGGTTCGCGACGCCTTGCGCATCGTGGTGCATGACGACTTCGCCATCAGCGAGCGGCTGGCCCAGTGGGAGACCGGCTGGCGGATGTTCATGAGCGCTCCGCTGATCGGGGTGGGCGCGGGCAACTACGACGAGGCGTACTCCAGGTTCAACTTCGAGCCGTTCTTGCAGTTCCCGGGGCATGCGCACAACATCTATCTGAACTTCGCGGCCGAGGCCGGACTGCCGGCGGCGGTTGCGTTCCTGGCGCTCAGCGTCTGGGCGATCTGGCGGTGCGTTCGCGCGGTGCAGTGGGCGCGGGGCACGCCCTGGGAATGGGCGACGATCGGGGCGCTGGGGGGTATGGTCGCGTTCTCCTTGCACAACCTGGTGGACAGCTTGTTCGTGAACGGCATGGGGCTCGTGTTCGCGCTCTTCATCGGGTTGAGCTACGCGGTTGAGTGGGACCGCCGTCGCCGGCGAGTGCGGCAGGTCTCGGGAGCGGCGACATGAAGGAGCGGGACACGCCGCTGGAAGTGCCCGGTCAGGAGGGGCCGCTGGTAGCCCGGCCGGCCCTTCGCCGCCGCTTTCTGAGCGTCCGAACGCTGCTCAGCTTCGCCATCGCCGCGGCGCTGCTGGTCCTGGTCTGGTTCCTGAACGACCTCTCCATCGAAGACATCCTGGATCGGCTGTCGCGTGCGAATCCGTGGTTAATCGTGGCCGCCTTTGTGGTCTATTGGTCGAACTTTCCGCTGCGGACCCTGCGCTGGCGCATCTTGCTCAACAACGCGGTCAAGCATGAGGAGACAACCCCCAAGTACACGATGTGGGGCTTGTTCCAGATCCTCTACATCTCATGGTTCGTGAACGGCGTCATTCCGCTGAAGATGGGAGACGTCTACCGGGCCTACATGGCCCGCGCCAACTACGGCACGTCGCTCACGCGCACGCTCGGGACGGTGTTCACCGAGCGGGTGCTCGACGTTGTGAGCCTGATTCTGATTGTGCTGGTGAGCTCGGTGTTCGTGCTGCAGCTGCCGGAGGTCGGCGAGGACGTGGGCCGGATCATCATGGTGGCGGTGGTGGCGCTGGCCGCGCTTGCCGCGGCGGTGTTCGCGATGTTGGTGTTCGGCAGCCCGATATTCCGACGCTTCCCGAAGCGGGTGGGCGAGATCTACGAGCGTTTCCACAGCGGCGTCTTTGATAGCTGGACATGGCGCAGCGGACCCTTGCTCTGGCTGCTGAGCTTCGTCATCTGGTCGGCGGAGATGGGCCGACTAACCCTGGTGACGCGGGCGGTTGGACTCGAGTTGGGCCTGGGCACGGTTTTCTTCAGCGGCGCGGCCGCCTCGCTGCTGCTGGCGTTTCCGACGCCCGGCGGCCTGGGCGCCGTGGATGGCGGGCTCATCGGACTGCTGCGGGTGGCCGGCGGCGTGAGCGCCGGACCGGCGGGAGTGGTGGCAATCATCGACCGGTTCATCTCCTACTGGTGCGTCACGGTCTCCGGCGCGGCGATGTTTGCGTTGACGCGAATGAAGCGGTAGGTCAATCCGTGCGGGTCGGCATCGACTACACGTCCGCCGCCACCCAAGGGGAAGGCATCGGACGGGCGACGCGCGAACTGGTGAGCGCCCTGCTGCGGTTGCCGGACTGTCCGGACCTGCACCTGGTCTATGCCCACCGCGGGCCGGTGCCCGCGGCCGACGCGCTCGGCGTTCACGAGCGGGTCAAGCTGCGGCGGTTGCCGCTCAGTCCTCGGGTCATGCTGGCGGGCTGGTACAAGGCGCGTCTGCCGCTGCCCATCGAAGCGCTGCTGGGTCCGCTGCACGTGATGCACGGACCCGACTTCGTGCTGCCGCCGCGCATCGCCGCGGCCGGGGTGGTCACCGTGCACGACCTGGCGTTCGCCACCCGGCCCGAGGACGCGCACCCGGCGCAGCGGCGGTTTCTGGAGTCCGCGGTGCCGTGGTCGATCGACCGCGCGCGATTGGTGGTCGCGGTCTCGGAGACGACGCGCCGGGACCTCATGACGCGCTACGGCGTGCGCCCGCACCGCATCCGTGTGGTGCCGAACGCGGTGAGCTCCGAGTTCCACGAGCGGGACGGCGCGGAGGAGCTGGCCGAGGTGCGACGACGGCTGCGGCTGCCCGGCGAGTACCTGTTGAACGTCGGCACGATTCATCCGCGCAAGAATCTTGGGGGACTGGCCCGCGCCGCCGCCCTGAGCGCGCGGCGCCTGGGCCGGACGCTGCCGGTGGTGCACGTGGGACGCGAAGGCTGGCTGTGCGAGCGTGTGTTTGCCGACATCGAGTCGGCCGGACCGCCGGGCATTCGGTTCATTGGCCAGGCCAGCGACGCCACGCTGCGCGCGCTCTATCGCCAGGCGTCCGCGCTGGTGTATCCGAGCTTCGCCGAGGGCTTTGGCCTTCCGATTCTGGAGGCGTTTGCCTGCGGCGTGCCGGCGGTGACGTCCAACGGGTCCGGAATGCTCGAGGCGGCGGGGGATGCGGCGGAGCTGGTGGACCCGCACGATCCGGAGTCGATCGCCGCCGGCATTGAGCGCGTGGTGGCGGATGCGGACCGGCGCACGGAGCTGGTGGAGCGCGGGAGGCGCCGGCTCGAGGATTTCTCCTGGTCCCGCTCGGCGCGGCAGATGCTCGAGGTTTACGCCGAGGCTCGCCGCGGGGAGCCGGCGCCGGATGTCAGCGCGCTCACCTCGAACGGGTAGACTGCGGCGGAGGCGACGTATATGACTCCCGGCGGCATTCCCAACTACGTCATTCTGGGCGTGGCGGCCTACCTGCTCGGCAGCGTGCCGGTCGCGTTGATCATGTCCGCCGTCATCAAGCAGACGGACCTGCGCAACATCGGTTCCGGCAATCTGGGCGTGCTGAACACGATGTTCAACGTGGGCAAGCTGCCGGGCGTGCTCACGATTGCGGGCCACGGCGTCCTTGCGGCGCTCGCCGTCTTTCTCGCGGGCTGGTTTCCCGAAAGCTGGTTTCCCGCCGGATGGCGGTACCCGGCCGACTGGTGGGTGCCGGTGCTGGATGACACGGCCCTGATGGTCGCCATGGCCGGCCTCACCGCGGGCAACATGTGGCAGCTCTTCGCCAAGTTTCGCGGGAGCCGCGGCAGCACCACGGTGGGGTGGGCGCTGCTGGTGGCCGCGCCGCCGATGCTGCTGGTGCTCTTTGGGGTGTGGCTGGCGGCGATTCTGGCCTTGCGGCGCAACGTGCCCGCGGCCCGCGTGCTTCACGCGGCGATTCCGGTGGTATTCGGGCTCATGCAATGGTCGTGGACGTTTGCCATTGGCGGGGTCATCATCGCGGCGATGCTGACGCTGAAGGTCGCCATGAGTGGAGACGACGCCACGGCCCTGGGCGTCTACCGGCGGTTCGGCATCAACGAACAACGCTAGGCGCGCAATCCTCCGGTGCGCGTCGAGCTCAACGCCCTCTTTCGCCTTTATCCGCTGACGGGCACCGGCCAGCACCTGGAGCATCTGGTCGCCGCGCTGCGGGCCGGATACCAGGACATCGAGATCGTCGAGCGCGTACCCGGGAGGCGTCTTCAGGGGCGCACGGGAAAGGTGTGGTGGGAGCAGGCGGCGTGGCCAGTGGCCGCTCGCCGCTCCGGCGACGTGCTGCACGCGCCGCACCTCGCTCCGCCGGTGGCCGTGCCGCGCGCCATCGTGACCGCGCATGACGGCATCCCCTTCGTGTTGCCCGCGTACGGCGCCAGCCGCGCGCGGCGGTTCTACAACCTGCTGACTCGCGCGGGGCTGCGGCGGAGCCGCCGCGTGATCGCGGTGTCGCACTGGACCCGGCGCGAGCTCACGACGGTGCTGGGCGTGCCGGCCGATCGGATCGACGTGATTCACAACGGCATCGCCGCGAGCCTCACCCCGACGCGCGACGGCCGCGACGCGGCGATTCGGGAGCGCTTCGGTCTTCCGGCGCGCTTTGCGCTGTATCTGGGGGCGCTGGACGCGCGAAAGAACCTGGGCGTGCTGTTGCGGGCCTGGCCGGACATCTGGTCGGCGACCGGCGCGGCACTGGTGGTGGCCGGACGCGCGCCCCGCCCTTCGAGCCCGGTGTACGTGGACTGGTTCCGCAGACATGAAGACGCCCCCTGGCTGCACGTGATCGGTGAGGTGCCGGAGGCGGAAAAGGCGGCGCTCTACCGGGCCGCTGCAGTCTTCGTGTTTCCGTCGCGCTACGAGGGGTTCGGGCTGGACCCGGTGGAGGCCATGGCGTGCGGCGTTCCGGTCGTGGCCTCCGATGCGACGTCGATTCCGGAAGTCGTGGGCGACGCGGCAGTGCTAGTGGCGCCCGATGACGTTCAAGGCTGGCAACGGTCGGTGGCGGACGTATTGAGCGATCCGAACCGCGTGGCGTCGCTGCGCGACGCGGGCATCGCGCGGGCGCGCACGTTCACATGGGAGCGGGCGGCCGAATTCACCGCGGCCGTTTACGCCAAGGCGGCGGGATGAAAATTCTCATGGCGTCGAAGGCGCTGGTGGTTGGCGCCTATCACGCCAAGCTCGAAGCCCTGGGCGCGCAGCCGGGGGTCGATCTGCTGGCGCTGGCGCCCGAATCCTGGATCGAGGGCGGCCGGCGGCAACGCGCCGAGCCGGTGACGCCGGAGCGATACGCCCTGCGTTACCAGCCCCTGCGGCTGAATGGGCGCTTTCACCTGCACTGGTGGCCCGGGCTGGCGGGCGCGGTCGAGGAGTTCCAGCCCGATATCGTGCACATCGACGAGGAGCCCTACAACGCGGCGACGGTGCACGCCTGCCGCATCGCCCGCAGCCGGGGCGCGCGGGCGGTGTTCTTCGCCTGGCAAAACATCCCGCGGCGGTATCCTCCGCCCTTTGCGTGGTTCGAGCGCTACGTCTTTGGGCGCGCCGCGGGCATCGCCGGGACGGCGACGGCGGCCGACGTGCTGCGGGCCAAGGGATTCGGCGGCCGGCTGGCGGTGATCCCGCAGTTCGGTGTGGATCCGGAACTCTTTGCGCCCGGCGACGGTGAACGCGGCGCCACCTTTCGCATCGGGTACGCCGGTCGGCTGATCGAGGCGAAGGGCATCGAGCTGCTGCTGGAGGCGGTGCGGCGGATCGATGGCGACGTGGAGCTGCTGGTCGCCGGCACGGGACCGCTGGAAGAGGCGATCCGCGAGCAGGCGGCGGGCGATGCCCGCGTGCGACTGCTGGGCGCATTACCCAGCGCGGCGATGCCGGAGTTCTACCGGAACCTGGACGTGCTCGTGCTGCCGACCCTGGGGAGGCGAGGCTGGACCGAGCAATTCGGGCGCGCGGCGATCGAGGCCATGGCCTGCGGGACGCCGGTGATCGTCTCGGACGCGGGCGAGCTGCCGGCGGTGGTGGGTGAGGCCGGGCGGATTGTCCCCGCCGGCGATTCTGAGGCGCTCCGGCGGGCACTGGGTGACCTGCGCGAGGATGGCGAGGCCCGAGCGCACTTTGCAGAGGCGGGACGAGCGCGGGTGCTGGCGGAATTCACCCACGAACGCATTGCCGCGGCGACGGCGGCGTTCTATGGGACGGTGATGGACGGTTCCGCTCCCTAGCCGCCGACGATCTCGCCTTCCACGGGGTCCACGCGAATTCCCTGGGCCTCGGTCCACTCGACGGCGGCGTCGATCTCGTCGTGCTCGCCTTCGACCAGCAGCTGGACCCAGCCGATGCCGCCGTCGATGTCCGCGCGGCGGATGTCGAGCCGCAGGTCGAAGCGCCGCGCAAGCTCGTTGACGATCGGCGATTGGATCTTGTCGGCGGGGTAGGTGAGCTGCAGGCGCATGAGCGCCGGTCCGCGCCGCGCCATGGCCCGAGCGCCGCGCCCGTCCCACGGATCGTCGACATCGACGGACCCGCCCGACTCGGCGGCTTCGCGCACCGCGTCCAGCACGGCGAGGGTGCGGATGGCGTCAAGACTGGTCACTACAGGCGCCGTGCGCTGCCGAACCACGCGGGCGAACTCGGCGATCTCGCCGTCGAACATGGCCTGCCAGGCATCGCCGAAATGATGCAGCGTGGCGGGGCGGTCGAAAGTGCGACTGGCGGTGGCGTTTACTTCCACCGTGGCGGCGAACACGTCGCTGCGCAGGCGGCCGGCCCGGCCCACCAGATCGATGACGTCGCCGTGCGCGGGCGATGCCTGCGAGACGACGAGTGCGGCCGTCACGCCGTCGTCGAAGGTCAACAGGATGGAAGAGGTCTCGTCGCTGCCCGTGTCGTGGCGATTCACGACGCGCGCGCTCACGCTCACGACCCGGGCGCGGTGCAGCCACAGCACCTGGTCGACGAGATGGCTGCCGACAAAGGCGAGCTGTCCGCCGCCGCGCGCGGGCTCGGCCAGCCAGCCTTCGAGCGGCGGACCGCCCTTGAAGGCGACGATGCTCACGAGCTCGCCGGTCAGACCGCGTGCGAGCAGGTCTCGCAGATGCGTGCGGGCAGGGTGGAACCGCAGACAGTAGCCGGGCATTGCCACCACGCCCCGTTCGCGCGCCGCCGCGGCGACGCCCTCGGCCTCGGCGCGATTTCGAGCGAGGGGCTTCTCGACGAGCACGTGAAGCCCAGCGTCGATGCAGGTCAGCGCCGTGTCGGCCAATGCGTCGTGGGGCACGGCGATCACGGCGGCGTCGGCCACGCCGCTCGCGGCCATGGACGCGGCGTCGTGGAAGGTCTGGACGCCGTCGTGCGCGACCCCTCGCGTCGCGGTCGGGTCGGTGTCCACGGCCGCGGTGAGCACGACGTCGGACGCATCCTGAATCGACGGCAGCAGCCGGGAGACCATGTGGCCGCCGCAGCCCACCGCCGCGACGCGCAGGGGATCAGCCATGCGGGCGCCAAGTCTCAGGATTCATCGCCGGCATTGTAGAGGGGCGCTCAGATGTCTCGACGTTGGAAGCCGCGAATCGCGTAGGCCAGCGCGAGCACCAGGTACACCGCGGCCACCAGCAGCATCCAACCGGACGGGGGATTGAGTGAGCTGAAGGGGCCTCCCGTCATGCCGGTCGTCGATGCCGATTGCTGGGCCAGCTGCGCGCCGGCGAGGTCCCAGAGCGCCCGCGTGGGCAGCAGCACGCTCGTGGCGATGCCGATGTCGAACGTCACCGGATTGTCGAGGAAATTGCCGATCTGCTCGATCACGCCCCCGACGAGCGCGACCGCGTAGAGCGTGAAGACCACCACGCCGTTGGCCAGCGTGCCCAAGCGGGTGCTGCCCGCGATGGTGAGGGCCAGCAGGATGGCGGCGGCGAACAGCATGGCGAGCGGCGCCGTCCAGGCACGCTCGGCGTACTGCCCGGTGATGATGGCGACGACGGCGATCATGATCGCCGTCGAGACGCCGATGAAGACCGTGAGGAGCATCAGATTGCCCAGGAACTTTCCCAGCACAAGGTGGGCGCGGCGCACCGGCCGAGCGGCGACGGCGTGCATGGTGCCCTGATCGATCTCGCCGGAAATGGACCCCACCGCGAGGAAGATGGCGAGCAGCGAGGCCACGAAATTTAGGCTCCACATGCCGCCTTGCAGCATGAAGCCCGCGATCACCTGGCGCATTGACATCGTGAGATTGGGATCGGTCGAGATATCGCGGTAGCCGAACCACACGCCCACGGCGTAGAGCGCCAGAAAGCCGCCGATGACGACCGCGGCCGCGAGCACCACGCGGCGGCGCACGGCCTCACGGAGCGTGTGGTCGGCGATGACCCAGAGGTTCATTGGTCGGTGGCGTCCGCGAGGTCCACAAACAGATCCTCCAGGCTGTTGGCGCGGACCTGGACCTCGTAGATGGCGACGCCGGCGCCTGCGAGATGGGCGGTGATGCGCGCGATGTCCTCGTCGCCGGCGGCGGTAAGGATGTAGCGGCCGTCAGCCGGCTGCGCCGACACCGGCTCGAGCCCGGCCGCGCGCAGGGCCGCCTCGGCGCCCTCGCCAAGGCGAAGCTCTACTTCGCGCGCCGCCAGCAGCTCGCGCAGGTCGCCGGCCGCGACGATCTCCCCGCGGTTGATGATGGCGACCTGGTCGCACACCTGCTCGACCTCCGAGAGCAAGTGGGAATTTAGGAACACGGTGGCGCCGGTCGCGCGTAGGTCGCGGATGATGTCGCGCACGTCGCGCCGGCCGATGGGATCGAGCGCCGAGGTTGGCTCGTCCAGCACGACCAGGGGCGGTTCGGCCAGCAGGGCTTGTGCCAGCCCGATCCGCTGGTGCATGCCCTTCGAAAACGTTGCCAGGCGGTCGCGGCGGCGATGCGAAAGTCCCACAAGCTCGAGCATCTCGATCACCCGCTTGCCGCGGGTGTCCCGGTCGAGCCCGGCGAGGCGCCCGTGGAAGTCGAGAAACTCGGATGCGTGCATCCACTGGTGAAAGCGAAACGTCTCGGGCAGGAATCCGATTTGCCGCCGCGCGGCCAGGCTGCCGGCGGGGTGACCGAGCACGGTTACCTCTCCCGCGCTGGCCTGCACCAGGCCGAGGATGATCTTCACCACGGTGCTCTTGCCCGCGCCGTTGGGCCCGAGGAATCCAAAGACTTCGCCCCGAGGCACGTTCAGGTCGATGCCGCGGACCGCGTGCGTGTCGCCGAACGACTTGCTCAAGCCGGTGGCGCGGATGGCGGCCTGGTCCACGGCTAGGCTCCGGGCTCGAATCCGGCCACGCGCATCAGCGCCCCGGGGCTGAGCGGCCCCATGAGCGCCGCGTAGGAGGCGTCCGCTCGCCAGTGGACGAGGG
>DAOUKN010000128.1:0-6471 GCA_034421255.1 Chloroflexota bacterium
CTCGAAACGCGTCCGCCTTTGCCTCGGGACCGGCCTGCATCGCCAGGCGGGCCCGAACCTCGTCGGCTGACAGGCGCCCGCCGGCCGCGACTCGCTCGACCAGCAACGCCGGATCGGCTTCCACGATCCACAGCCCGTCCAAGCGCATGCCTGACGGACCCTCGACCACGTTGATGGCTTCGATGAACGTCGCGGGCGCGTCCGTGGCCTCGGCCAGCAGCTCCTCGGTCTCCAGGCCAACGGCCGGGTACAGAAGGCGTTCGAGGCGCGTGAGCTTTTTCCGGTCCGCAAAGACCACCCGTGCCAGCGCGGCGCGGTCGACGCCGCCATCGGATCGGCGGGCGGCTGGAAACTCGTGCCGCACGCTCCACTGCACCACCGCGCTGGACTCCAGCAGCGTGCGCACCGTCGCATCGGAGTCGATCACGCGTGCGCCCAGCTCCCGCAGCATCGCGCCCACCGTTGATTTGCCCGCGCCGATATTGCCGGTGAGTCCCCACACCGGATGTTTGGCCACGGCCTAGCCCGCGTCGCGCATGATGGGCCACTTCTGACGCCGAGCAATCTGGTGAAGGCGATCGTTGGGCCACACCGCCACGGGGTTGCCTACGAGCTGCAGCAGGTCGAGGTCGCGCTCCGTGTCGGCGTAGGCAAGGCTGCGTTCGAGGTCAATGGGCGGATCGGCGTCCTGCCCCATGGCCATGACCCGCCGAACTTTCTCCGCGCCCGTCACCGTGTCGCCGATCACCCGGCCCGTGACCCGGCCTTCAGCAATCTCCACCCGCGTGCCGATCACCACGTCAAACCCCAATGCTTCGCGCACCGGATTCAAGAACGGCTCGTAAGTGGCGGACAGAAGGACGGTGCAATGGCCCTCGGCCTTCCGCCGACGCACCATCTCGGCCACCGGCTCGCGCATGGTCGGGCGGAAGATGGTCTCCCAGGCATGCTGCACGAGGGCCGCGAGCTCACGCTCGTCCATGCCGCGCACGGTCGCCCACGCAGCCGGCATCCAGCGTCGCACCATGAAGTCCGCGCTCACCAGGCCAACCTTACTTGCGAGGATGACCGGCATTTGACGCACGATCATGCGCGCCTTGCGGCGTTTCCAGGCGCTGCGCCCGCCCATCCACGACTCGATGGCCTGCCACACCTCGCCCGTGACGAGGGTGCCGTTGAAGTCGAAGATCGCGGCGGTTTGCGCGGCTGGGAATTGGTCTGGCGTGGCTATGGCGGGCAGCCCTGGTGCGATGCAACCGGCAATGTCCCACACGAGCCTCAGGCGGGCACGTGCCCAACACCACCGTGCCCCCGTCTATAGTTGATTTGAGACACGGGCGCCGGGCGAGGCTTCAGTTGAGGCCGTGCCTCATCCGCGACCCGAAGCCTCCGCGTGTTGCCCGGCGCAGGCTCCGTCGTCCGACTGCATGAGGAGATGACGTCGCCGGTGACTATGCCCCCCACCCAAACACCGCCCGCAATTGATCCGCAGACGCTGGCGCGCGCGATGCGCCGGGCCGTCGACCTGGCGCGCGCCGTGAGGGGACGCACCAGCCCCTCCCCGCCCGTGGGCGCGGTGGTGCTACAGGGCGACCGCGTCGTTGGCGAGGGAGCAACCGCTCCGCCCGGCGGACCGCACGCCGAGGCGCGGGCGCTCGCCGCCGCGGGGGAGCAGGCGCGGGGCGGCGCGCTGGTCGTGACGCTGGAGCCCTGCAATCACATGGGGCGCACCCCGCCATGCACGCAGGCCATCCAGCGTGCGGGGATCGTCCGCGTGGTCGTTGGCACGCGGGACCCGAATCCCCACGTCGCGGGAGACGGCCTCGAGGCACTGGCTGCCAGCGGCGTCGCCGCGGAAGTTGGGCTGCTGGAGCGGGAGGCAGACGCGCTCATCGCGCCCTTCTCGACCCTGGTCACGCGCGGACGGCCGTTCGTGACGGCAAAATGGGCAATGACGCTCGACGGCAAGATCGCCGGCCCGCGCGGCGGCGAAGCGATTACCGGCGCCGAGGCCCGGGCCGAGGCCCACCGAATCAGAGACCGTGTCGATGCGGTGATCGTGGGATCGGCCACCGCGCGCATCGACGACCCGCGGCTCACGGTTCGGCCCGCGCCGGACGATGGGCGTCAACCGCTGCGCGTGATCCTGGACTCGGCGGCTTCGCTGGCATCCGACGCGCGGATGCTCAGCGAGGCCGGGTCGACCCTGGTGATGACGAGCCGGGAGTCCGCCGCGGACCGCGCTCGACTCGAGCATGCCGGCGCGGAGGTCGTGCGCGTGGCCGGCGGACCGGAGGGCCGGGTCGAGCTGGCCGATGCGCTGGAGACGCTGGGCGCGCGCGGCCTGGCCCACGTGCTGGTGGAAGGCGGATCGCGCCTGCTCGGCGCGCTCGTCGCCGCCGACCTCGTCGATGAAGTCGTCGTGTTCATCGCGCCGCGCGTGATGGGTCCCGGCGTCCCGGCGCTGGATCCCCCGCCCGAGTCCGGCGGCTTCCTGCCCTGGACGCTCGACGAGCCCAGCGTGCGTCAACTCGGACCGGACATCATGCTACATGGTCAGCGCCCGGCAGCCCAGCGCGGCTAACCGATGTTCACGGGCATCGTCGAGGCAATGGGCGAAGTGGTCGAGACTACGAGCCACCAGGGCCTGCGCCGCCTCGTCGTCGCCGCGCCGGTGCTCGGCGACGGCGTGGCCATTGGCGACAGCGCGGCGCTCAACGGCGTGTGTCTCACGGCAGTGCATATCGAGCATGAGCGCATGACCGTCGAAGTCGTGCCGGAAACGCTCCGCCGCACGAACCTGGGCGACCTGGCTGTCGGCGACGCCGTAAACGTCGAGCGCTCGCTGCCCGCCGACGGCCGCTTCGGCGGACATATCGTCCAGGGACACGTGGACGGGATCTGCACCATCGTCAACCGCGGGCCGGACGGCGCAAGCGATCTGGTGACCTTCACGCTGCCGCCCGAGTACGCGGCGCAGGTCGTCCCCAAGGGCTTCGTCGCCCTCGACGGCGTGAGCCTGACCGTGGTCGATGCGTCAGCCGAGGAATTCCGGGTGGCGCTGATACCCCACACCCGCACGCTGGTGACGCTCGGCGCCGCCGAGGTCGGATATCGCGCTAACCTCGAGGTGGACGTGTTGGCAAAGTACGTTGAGCGCGCCATGTCCGTGATGCCGCGGGAGGCCGCGCTCAGCCGCGCGCAACTCCAGGCGTCGGGACTCTTGGACGTGGAGACTGAGGAATGACCGGGACCGAAATTGAGACTGTCATCGGCCACATCGCCGGCGGCGGGATCGCCGCGGTGGTCGACGACGGCCGCGATCCGCCCGACGTGGACCTCGTCGCCGCCGGCTCGACCCTCACCGAGGCGAAGCTGGCCGAGATTCGCGCCTTGACCACCGGCCAACTGCACACCCCCGTGGCGCCGGAACGGCTCGATGCCCTGGGCATCCCGCTCATGATCGAGTCGGAGGCCAACCCCGGCGCTCGCTCCGCCGCATTTACCGTAACCGTGGACCTTGCCGACCAGGCGCCGCAGCCCGGCTCGCTGCCGGGCGTGGTTGGCACCATCCGCGCCCTGGCCGATCCGACACACGATGCGGCGGCATTTCGCAAGCCGGGGCACGTGGCGCCACTGCGGGGCCGCAGCGGCGGCGTGCTGCGGCGCTTCGGTCACACGGAAGCCGCCATCGACCTGGCGCGCCTGGCCGAGTTGCCGCCGGTGGCGGTGCTCACCGCGCTGCACACGGCCGAGGGTCGCGCCGCTCGTCCCAAAGATGCTCTCGAGCTCCTCGAAGGCCACGACATCCCCTCGATCGCGATCAGCGAGATCGTGCGTTACCGACGGCTCAACGAGCGCGTGGTGATCCGCGGCGCCGAAGCGGCGCTGCCAATGGCCGGCGGAACCTTTCGCGCGATCGCCTTTCGTGACACCACGACGAACGAAGACCACGTCGCCCTGGTGAAGGGCGCCGTCGCCGGGGGAAGTCCGCCGCTGGTGCGGGTGCACTCCGAGTGCCTCACCGGCGACGCGTTCGGCTCGCTGCGGTGTGACTGCGGCGCACAACTCGCCGCCGCCACGCGGCGCATCGAGGCCGAGGGCCGCGGCGTGGTGCTCTACATGCGCCAGGAAGGGCGCGGGATCGGGCTCGCCAACAAGCTGCATGCCTATCAGTTGCAGGACGACGGCCTCGACACCGTGGAAGCCAACCACCATCTCGGATTCGCCGTGGACCTGCGCGACTACGGGGTGGGCGCCCAAATCCTGCGCGACCTTGGCCTGCGCGAGCTGCGCCTCCTCACCAACAACCCCAAGAAGACCGAGGGGTTTCGCGCCTACGGGCTGCACGTGGTCGAGCAGATTCCGCTTACCGTCGAGCCGGGGGAGCATAATCAGCGGTACCTGGAAACCAAACGACAGCGAATGGGCCATGGCGTCTGATCAAGATCCGGCGCCGACCGACGGCGAGGTCATCGAGCCGCGGCTCGACGGCGCTGGGCTTTCGGTGGGCATCGTCGTCGCCCGGTTCAACGAGTTCTTCACCACGCATCTGCTCAGCGCCTGCCGGCGTGAGCTGCGCAGGCATGGCGTGGCCGACGAGGACGTGATCGTCGCGTGGGTGCCCGGAGCGATGGAGTTGCCGATCACGGCGCGCGAGCTCATCGCCTCGCGTGACGTCGACGCCGTGGTGTGCCTGGGATGCATCATTCGCGGCGAGACCACCCACTACGACCACGTGGCCCAGGAATCGGCTCGGGGCATCGCCCGCGCCGCGCTGGACACCGGAACGCCCGTGATCTACGGCGTCGTGACCGCCGAGACGCTCGCGCAGGCCGTGGATCGCAGCGGATCGCGCGCCGGAAATCGCGGCGGCGACGCGGCGCTGGCGGCGATCGAAATGGCGCGCGTGCTGGCCGAAGTTCGCCAAGGCCGTCCGGTGGTTCCCGCCGCCGAGTTATGACCGCGGCGGCCGTCACGGCATTCGCGCCGCAGGCGGCATCGGCCATGACGGCGGCGGCGCGCGAATTCCTGGAATCACTCGACGTCGCGCAGCGGACGGAGGCCCTGTTCCCGTTCGTCGGAGACGAACGCTTTGTGTGGCACTACACGCCGGTGCCGCGGAACGGCCTGTCGCTCAAGGCCATGCAGCCGGATCAGCGGCGCGCGGCCCTGGACCTGGTGGCCACCGGGCTCAGCCCGCGCGGATTTGGCCAGGCTCAGCAGATCATGGCGCTGGAGACCATCCTCGACGAGTGGGAGCGCTTGCAAGGTCCTCCCCAGCGCTGGCTGCGAGACCCGGAGAATTACCACCTCAGCATCTTTGGCCGGCCCGGCGACGAACGCTGGAGCTGGCGCGTGTGCGGCCACCACCTGCTGACCCACATCACCGTGGTGGCGGAGGCGCACCTGGCGTGCGTGCCTCTCTTCTTCGGCGCCAACCCGGCCGAGGTGCGCCACGGCCCGGAGAAGGGACTGCGCATTCTTTCGGCGGAAGAGGATCTGGCGCGTGGGCTGCTCCAGCAACTCACGCCCGACCAGCGCCGCGTCGCCGTGGTCGACCACCAGGCGCCCGACGACATCCTGACCAAGAACTACCGGGCGATCGAGCCCGGCATGGCGCCCCAGGGGCTTGCCCTGGGCGATATGGCCCAGGCGCCCCGCGAGCAGCTCGTGCGGCTCATCCGACACTACGTCGACCGCTCCGCCGGCGAGATGGCCGCCAACGCCTGGCAGGACATCGAACGCGCCGGCCTGGATCCGGTCACGTTCGCCTGGGCCGGTCCCCAGGAGCCGGGACACGGCCACTACTACGCCGTTGTCGGATCAACGTTCCTGATCGAATACGACAACACCCAGGACGGCGCGAACCACATTCACTCGGTGTGGCGCGACTTCACCAACGACTTTGGCGGCGACGTGCTGGCCCAGCATTACGCCGAGTCCGCCCACCACCACGACCATGGGTAGGCGTTACACGGCCAGGGCGTAGCCCTCGCGCCGCGGGTCGGCGCCGCCTTCCAGCCACCCGGTGTCGGACCGCGCGACGCCCTGCATGCCGCCCATCCCCTGGTCGAATGACTCGGCCGGCTCGACGCGGTGACCGCACGCACGCAGCGCCTCGACCACGACCGGACGTGCACGGGATTCAATCTTGACCAGATCGCCGTCGTGGGCGTGCAGGCGCGGGACCTCGATCGCCGTTTGCACGTCGCGGCCAAAGGCCAGCATGCCCACCAGCACTTGCGCCTGGGCCTGGCAGATCGTGTAGCTGCCCGGCGTGCCGAGGGCCAGCGACGGCTCGCCGCCTCGCGTGACGATCGTCGGCGCCAGCGGCAGGGAAAGCGGACGTCCGCCGGACAGATGGTTGGGGCTGGTTGGAGCCCGGTCGCCCCAATCCAGCAAGGTGTTCAAAACGATCCCCGTGCCGGGCACGACCAATCCCGAGCCGAACTTGCCGCCCAGGCTCTG
>DAOUKN010000129.1:0-2491 GCA_034421255.1 Chloroflexota bacterium
CCCGGTTTCCTCATCGATCTCGAAGAGCGGAAAGTCGATGATCCACACGAACGCCAACTGATTCGGCGGGATCAAGTCCAGGGCCCGGCCCAGGTGCACGCGCAGGGCCCCAAGCGCTTCGGCCACGACCGGTGCGGATCCGGCGACGATGCAGACGAGGTCTCCGCGGTTCGCTCCGGCGTTCCGCGCCGCCTCGCGGAGCGCGTCCTCGCCGAAGAATCGGCTGAGCGGTGAGCGGATGGAGCCATCGTCGTTCAACGCGATGGTCGCCATGCCGGCCGCCCCGGCCTCCTGCACGATGTCCTGCAACGCGCTGACCTCGCGCCGCGAGTAGCCGGCGATGCCGGGAGCCACCACGGCCTTCACCTGGCCACCGTCGGCGATGGCGTCATCGAACGCGCGGAATCCGCGACCGGATACATCCGGGGCCACGTCCACGAGCTCGACGCCGAAGCGCACGTCCGGTTTGTCGGTGCCGAACCGGCGGATCGCTTCCGCGTAGCTGATGCGCGGGAAGGGAACCTCCGCCAGGTCCTGTGACGACAACTTGTCGACGATGTGCAGATAGAGCGATTCAATGAGTTGCAGCAGGTCCTCGCGCTCCACGAAGGCCATCTCGATATCAAGCTGGGTGTGCTCGAACACGCGGTCCGCCCGCAGGTCCTCGTCCCGGTAGCAGCGCGCCAACTGGAAGTAGCGGTCCAGCCCGGCCACCATGATCAGCTGCTTCATCTGTTGGGGCGACTGCGGCAGGGCGTAGAAATCTCCCGGATGGAGCCGACTGGGCACGACGAAATCACGCGATCCCTCGGGCGTGCTGCGGACGAGCGTCGGCGTCTCCAACTCCAGGAAATCACGCGCCCACAGGTACTCGCGCATCTCGCGCACGACCTTGTGGCGCAGCTCGATCAGTTCACGCAGACGACGGCGACGCAGGTCCAAGTAGCGGTGGCGCAGGCGGACGCTCTCGTCCACGTTGGTCTCGGCCGTGATCTCGAACGGCGGCGCCTTCGACTCCGCCAGCACCGTCACGGCCTGCACGCCAAGCTCAACGTCGCCCGTTTCCAGGTCGGGATTGGCGGTACCCGGCGGCCGTTCGCGAACCGGCCCGGACACGCTGAGCACGAATTCCGACCGCGCGCGGCTGGCGGCCGCGTGCGCTTCCGGCGCGTCGTCTCGATTGATCACAATCTGCGTGATGCCGTAGCGGTCGCGCAGGTCGATGAAGATCAGCCCGCCCTGGTCGCGTCGACGGTGCAGCCAGCCGTTGAGCGTGACAGCCTGGCCGGCGTGCTCAAGTCGCAATTCGCCACAGGTGTGCGTGCGCTGAGGCCATGTGGCGCGCAGCGGTGCGGGTCGTTCAGCGGAAGTCACGGCGCGGCTGTGTCTGGAGGTTGCGGAGCGCTGCCTAGGCTCGCCCGCTCGGCGCCATAATCACGCTGAGCACCCGGCCGTCCTGCTCGGGCATGATGTCCCGCTCGACCACCCCGCTATCGGCCAGCGTCTGCTTGACGCGCTCGAGAATGCGAACCCCGAACTCGGGATGGATACGTTCGCGGGCGCGAAACCGAACCGTGGCCTTCACTTTGTTCCCATCCTTGAGGAAACGTTCCAGCCGGCGAATGAGGAACTCGAGATCGTGCTCACGAGTGGCCGGGCGAAATCGAACTTCCTTGACCGTGCCGGCCTTCTGGCGCTTCTTGCCTTCCCCCTGCTTGCGTGTTTGGTGGTATTTGAACTTGCCGTAGTCGAGGATCTTGGTGACCGGCGGATGGGCGTCCGGCGAAACTTCCACCAGGTCGAGCCCGCGCCCGCGCGCCACCGCCAAGGCTTGCTCAGTCGGAACTATTCCGATCTGCTGACCGTCTTCGTCAATCAGGCGAACTTCGCGGATCCGGATCTCATCGTTGACCCGGGGGCCTTTGGGTCGGGTTCGCGGTTCCGCAAATCGATGGTGGGGGGCTCGCAGAGACAACTCCTTGCGCCAAGGCGCATCACATCAACCAATACGTCGATTAACGCTAGCATATGAGGACCGGGGCACTCTGCAACCGCTGGACGGGCCGCATTGCGCGTCCAGTGCCATGGCTCGAAGGATATAGCTGCGCTTGGTTGACACTGGCCAGGCAAGCCTGAGAGGCGGCACACCCCGCCACGACAGCCCCCGAATCCAGGTTGCCCGCGCGCCGACGGCTCAAGCCGCACTGGGGGATCTCTATGTCGTGGTGCAAGGCGGCACGGACCGCCAGGGACGCGCCTTTGTCAGCGCCGCCACCACGACCTACTACGGCGCTGAGTCCGATGACATTGCCGCGGCGCTGGTCAGCGGCCTGCGGCAAGCGTCATACAGCGTCACCGTGGCGGCCGACCCGGGCGAGCCGGCGGCGATCGTCGGCGCGACAGGGGCCGTCATCATCGACGGCATCGTCTACATCGCCCAGGTCATGCCCACGCAAGTCTTTTTCTTGCGCAACGGCACGATCAATGCCCT
>DAOUKN010000130.1:0-2323 GCA_034421255.1 Chloroflexota bacterium
GGACCACATTGAGCACGGCGCCGAAAGCGCCTGCATCGCCTGGCATACGGTTTCGAATTTCTACTACCTCGTGGCGCCGTCGCGCGGCGGCCCCGGCGCCCGCGACTTCATCCTCGACCTGACTCGCTTCGTGGCGGTGGCCGAGACCGACACGCGTGCCGTGCGGTACGCCGCCGAGCTGCCCATGCGCGATTTCGAGGACGCGCTGCAGGTCGCCGCTGCGAGGGTCTGCGGCGCGCGGCACATCGTCACCCGAAACGTCCGGGATTTCGATCGCTCGCCCATCCCCGCATTGACCCCGTCGGAGGCGCTCGCCGAGCTATTCCGCGGCTGAGGCGCCAGATACGACCGTCAGGACCGAGCGGGACTCGTCCTACGGCGTAAAGTCCATCTCCGGCGTCAGCCGCTGGGCAAACTCGGCCAGCAGGTCGGCGGCCTGGTTGGCCACGTCGAGCGAAATGATCTCCGACGGCGTGTGCATGTAGCGCAGCGGCACGCTCACGAGACCCGTCGCGACGCCGGCGCGTGAGAGCTGCATGGCGTTGGCGTCGGTGCCGGTGCCGCGGGGCTCGGCTTCGATCTGGACGTCCATCCCGAGCGCCTCGGCGCTCTCCATCAACAGCCGCTCGACCACCGGGTTCACGTTGGCACCGCGGGTGACGACGGGACCGCCGTCCAGGCTCACGTCGCCGGCGGTGACCTTGTTGATGTTGGGATGATCGGTGGCGTGGGTCACGTCAACCGCGACGCCGACCAGTGGATCGATGCCAAATGTGCTCGTGATGGCGCCGCGCAGGCCCAGCTCTTCCTGCACCGTGGCTACCGAGACCACCTCCGCCGAACACTTGGCGGCGTCGACGCGCCGCAGCGCCTCGGCCACCACCCAGGCGCCGATCTTGTTGTCAAAGGCCCGCGCGACGCCCAGGCCGTTGCGCAGCGGCTGCATGCCGAGCTCGTAGGTCACCGCGTCGCCCACGCGCACCAGCGACTCGGCTTCGGCCTTGTCACTCACGCCGATGTCGATCCAGATGTCCTCGACCTTCTGCGCCTTGCCGCGCTCGTCACGAGGCGTCAGGTGCACGGCCCTCTGCCCGGTGACCCCGCGCACCGGGCCGTCCTGCGCGTGGACGATCACGCGCCGCCCCGAGATCAGGCTGGGATCGTGCCCGCCGATGGTGTTGAAGTAGAGAAACCCCTTATCCGAGATGTAGTTGACTTGCAGGCCCAGCTCGTCGCAGTGCCCGGCGAACATCAGCCTGGGGCTGCCGCCGGGGTTTCGGGTCGCAATCACGTTGCCGTGCACGTCGCCGCGCACCTCGTCGGCGTAGTCGGTGACCGTCTCGTGCCAGACGCGACGCGCGGCCTGCTCGTAGCCGGACGGGCTTGGCGCGTCGATCAGCCGCTGGAGAAATTCGCGGCCGGCGTCGTCCATTTGGCGCGCTAGCCGTCCGCGGCGGCCGCCTCGGCGACGAGGCGATCCTGCACGTGCGGCGGCACTTCCTGGTAGCGGACGAATTCGCTGGTGAATTGCCCCCGTCCCTGTGTGATCGACCGCAGGTCGGTGGCGTAACGCTGCACCTCTGCCTTGGGCGCCTCCACCTCGACGATCGAGGCGCCGTCGTAGTCGGCGGGATTCATGCCCAGCACGTGCCCGCGGCGCGCGCTGATGTCGCCGATCACGTCACCCGTGTTGACGTCGGGAATCTCGATGGCGAGCTTGACGATCGGCTCCAGGATCACGGGGCTGGCTTGCGGGTAGCCGTCCTCCACCGCCAGCCGGGCGGCGTTGCGGAAGGACTCGTCGGACGAATCCACGTCGTGATACTGGCCGTCGAACGCCGCCGCCTTGATGTCCACCACGGGAAATCCCGCCAGCGAGCCACTGGCGAAGCATTCGACGAGGCCCTTCTCCACGGCCGGCAGGTACTGCCTGGGAATCGCGCCACCCTTGATGCGGTCCTCGAACTCGAAGCCCGCGCCTCGCTCCCGCGGGGAGAACTCGATGTGCACGTCCCCAAACTGCCCGCGACCGCCGGATTGCCGCTTATGGCGCCCGTGCGCGTTCACGGTCTTGCGAATGGTTTCGAGATAGGGCACCCGCGGCACGTCCGACAGCAGGTTCACGCCAAACTTGCGCCGGATGCGCTCGAGGCTGATATGCACGTGCGACTCGCCCAGTCCGGCCAGGATGGTCTCGCCGGTCTGGTCGTCGCGCCGCACCTGCAGCGACGGGTCCTCCTCGGCAATCCGCGCCAGCACCTGGCCCATCTTGTCCAGGTCGGCTTGGGTCGCCGGCGTGATGGCGGCCTCGAACAGCGGCGTG